>JBAUUG010000353.1:0-9618 GCA_049582585.1 Bryobacteraceae bacterium
GTAAATCGTCTTCGCGACAGCTTGACCGATTCGTTGATCGGCTCTGCCTTCCAACCCGCGAACGAACTTCAACAGATCGGGATCACCGAATTTTTCTTCAAGGATATCGATAAGTTCTATCGCCGACCCACAGAACTGGCACGGGATCGTCCTCTGCCCCCGCTTCAGACGAGCGTCGACAGCGCGACGGCCCTCAACTTCTTCCCGGCAGCTTGGACATCGATGGATTCTGCGACGCTGCACAGAACCCGCGACCGCACGCGACTGGAGATGCTCCTGAATAAATTTGACGAACAGTAACTTGCTTTCGAGAGGAGTCTCGGCGTCGTAGAATACCGAGAGCTTGCTCGACCCCTCTTCGATGTACTCCAGCTGGAAACCGCAAGTGTGCCCGAGCGAATCGCGAAATTCAGCCGCATTCTTCCATAATTGGCCCAGTTCGAAGGCGCCTCCGTAGAAAAGCCGAACTACAAGCGTTGCGTAGACATCTTCTACGGGTCCTTGAAATGTGTAAGAGACCTCGAAAAGCGCTGCGCTCGCGAGCGGAGCGCGGACCCGCTTAAACTTCGAGGGAAAGACAAGACGCTCGCCCTCAAGAAGCGCAATTTGCTTCCGCAGAAAGAGCTCGACGACGCCGTGGAGCAGCACTCGTTCAAGGCCGACATCTTTGACGCGCTGCATGTCCTCGAAATCGATATTTGCCGCCAGCACGTCGCGTTCAAGCAAGCATCCTAATCCGTCATTGTGAGCGGCGCGAACGATAGCGGATGCGTACCAGTTCAGCAGCTCCGGCTTGAGTAAGAGGAATTCACCGAACGATGCGCGCCACGCCAAACCTTGAATTTGTGCAAGGGCGATTACGCGATTAAACTCCTCGTCGGTCAAAGAACGGCGACGCGTCTGCTCGAAAGATTCTTTTAGACGACGGACGGTAGTAGCTGGACATCTACTCCGTTCCTCGACGATATACGCCCTGAGCTCGTTCCATAGCTCGGGTGAGCTGACAAACGGCAGATCTTCCCAATCGATGTTTTCCGCTATTGCGGTCGATAGCTCCTCGATTCCCTTGCGCGTCATAGCGCTGGTTGGGAGGTAGCAGCAGAACCCATTGGACCGGCGAAACTCATCTACCTCCGCTTCGCTGACGCTCGGCTTGCCGCGATCAGTCCGGCCGGCCACGAGAATCCGGGGACGCCCACTCACAAACCGCTGCAATGCTTTTACCCAATAGCGCACTCCGCTAAAGGGGTTTTCGGGATCGGTGCCGTCAAACAACACCAAAGCCAGTGCGGTCTCATCAAGAAACAGTTGGTTTACTATATGGTAATCAGCTTGCCCGGCGAGATCCCACAACAGCACCTCACGGATGACCTCTGCCCCTCCCGGTCCGGTCACAACGTCAGATTGGAATAGCACAATTTCCATTGCATGCGTCGCGGGCTGCGGCTGGAACTGCTTACCCAGCAATGCATTAACGAGGCAGCTCTTACCCGTCCCGCTGTTACCCGCCACCACTACTTTGGCGCTGGTGTAGTGTACTGATGCGCGAGAAGGCCGATCGCGCAGAATCTTGTCCGAGTCGAGATCCCAGATACGAATAGAATTCTCACGATCGTCGCGCGATGCCAGAAAGGATCCCTTCTGCGGGAACGCTAATCCGGAGAGGAACTCCCCAGCTTCGGAAATCAAGCCTACCTCTTGCCATGTATCCGCGCGCCAGATCCGAACGGAACCGTCGGCCGACTTGGTTGTCAGCAGACGGCCGTCGGGGCTGAACGCGACACACAAGACGCGCTGTGTATGCCCCTCAAGAATGGATGTAAGCCGGCCTGCCTCGGCGTTCCAGATATTAACCGCTCCGCGACCTGTCCCGGAAGCGATCGTTTTGTCGTCCGGTGACCATGCGACACTGCTCACCCAATCCCGGGCTGTCATCTCAAACACAAACTCGGGAATCCCGGGAACACTTGCATCCCAGATATGCACTGTCTGGTCACCCGATCCCGCGGCGATTCTCTTTCCGTTATGCGACCAGGAGACGCAATTTACAGCATCGGCCTGTCGCCCGAATGAAACTGGCGGTCTGCCGCCCTTGACGTCCCAAACGAAAATGCGACGATCTATGCCGCCGGATGCGATCAATCTTCCATTAGGAGACCAGCAAAGTGTCAGGACATGATCTTGATGCCCGGAAAACACGTGCAAAGTCCTTCCTGTATCGAGGTCCCAAACGCGAACCTCGCGGTCATCGGATCCCGACGCAAGCGCATGATCGGCAGGACACCAGGCGAGGGCTCCCACAAGGCTGTGATGTCCGACTAATTCACGGATCGAAGCACCAGTCGCGACGTCGACGATAGAAATACGGTTGCCGCTGCCGGACAAGGCCATTGACCGGCCGTCGGGCGACCATGACATGGCATAGATTTGCTTATCGGCAACGTGCAAGGTCGACCGGTGGTGTATACCAGCCGACAGCTCACGGGCCTTAAGATGGAATTGAAAAATATGCTTGCCCCACGCCGGTACATCCAAATAAAGACCAGGGTGCAGCATCGCGTCACCCTCCCGTTCGTATATGGCGTCGCTTAAAAGGTCGCGCAACTCCCACTTGCAGCCGGTGAGAGCGGGAACTTCGAGCGGGATGTAGCATTGAGCCGAACCAGACGAGAAGTTCGCCGCAATCAGGATGAAGTCCTCGCCCCGGGCCCAACAATGAGTCACAAAGCTTCCGTAAGTTGGATTGCCGGACCATGCTTCTCGGGCTTGGAGAAGATGCCAACTGCCCTCGTGAAAAGCCGGCAGATGCAGGGCCGCGAGCAGCCTCCGATAGAAATCACCCAACCGCGGGTTAGCCGCCTCTTCGGGACCGTGCGCTAATTGCACCGGTAGACGCGTAACACGGCCCTCCATCTGTCCGTCTTCCAGCAGTCTGAGGCCGGGCAACGTTAACCCCAGGGCTGCTGCCGCCTCGCCCCGCTCCTCGCCGAAAACTGCAGCGGCACGGTCTTCGTCATGGTTCTCAATGAAGCGAACCAGATGCCGCTGGTAATCGGCGCTCGCGAATAGATGACGACGTATCTCCTCCGGCTCGTCTCCCTTTAGCCTGTCGTACAGGCGCTTGTCATAGGCATAATCGAAACCCTGTTGCAGCAGATCGTACTCGAGATCCCAGTACACCTCCGCAATCATCAGAAACCCTGGGTTGACTCTCTTGACCGACTGTATAGCGGTGGACCAAAAGTCGGCTCCCGGCGGCTCAAATCTTCCGCCCCAGGTGCGGCAAAAAATATCGGCAGTCACCAACATCGCCATGTCGCAGCGCACGCCATCCGAGCGTTGTGACAGATCGGTGAGCAGCTGCGTCATTGCGGCACGGGCTTCCGGACGGCGATAATCGATCTGCACCGTGTCGGTCCAAGCAGCGAAGCCGGGGTCGCGCCCATGAGCGAACACACGTCCTTCCGACATGAAGTAACTGTCGGGCCGGCTTTCGAAATCGGCAAAAGTCGCTTCCACCAAGTACTCGGGCGATTTGGCGACCCACTCGTGATCGCGGGCCAAGTGATTGGGAACAAAATCGAGGATCAGCCCAATGTCGAGTTCGTGCAAGCGATAACGGAGTTCAGATAATTCTTCATCGCTGCCGAAAGCCGGTTCTACTGCATACCTGTGAACAGCGAAAGGAGAGCCAATAACGTCGTCCTGTCCGTAATCGGGCAAAGCACGACGGTATTCAGCCTGTAAGCCAGGATGTTCTCTTGCAATTTTGCGAGCCTCCGGGCTACGCTCCCAAACGCCCAGCAGCCAAATCCCGTCGAACTGGAGTTCCGCCAGTCGTCGAAGCTCTTCAGCGGGTACCGTTCCCAGCGTTATTTCTGTTTTGTATTGGCGACTGAGGCCATGAAGCCAATTTGCTGTGTTGATCTCGCAAACCACCGGCTGCGACGGCCAGCTTTTCATAACTGTGATTCTGACATCTTCGCCAGATTGGCCCCTTTCGCTTTCGGACGCCGCTTGAGCCCGACGCCACTCATCAGACCGGGTCGGGGGCTGTTCCTTGCCCGGCGACCCCGGCAGCGCATGCTTGCCGGATCGGCGGCGCAGCTTTGCAGCAAAATGGAGTGGCGGAAAGACCGAGATTATAGCCATTGAATAGCTATAATGTGGAAGATGAAAGTCAGCGTTGTCGAGGCTAAGAACAGGCTCACGCAATTGATCCAGCAAGTCGAGAAGGGTGAACGGGTGACCATCTGCCGTCACGGTACGCCGGTTGTGGATCTCGTTCCAACGGAAGCTAGGGAGCGCAAGCCACGACGGTTTGGAACGCTCAGAGACAAGATCAAAATTCTCGATCCCAGCTGGGCGAAGCCGCAGAACGATCTAGAAGGGTGGTTGCGGGGCGATGTGTGAATGCGCGCGCTGCTGGACACCCATGTCTTCGTCGCGCTCGCTCGGCAGGGCGTTGAGGGCGTCGGCCCGCGTTCCCGTAAGCTGATCGGGGATGAAGAGACCGATTTACTTTTAAGCAGCGCTTCAATAGCCGAAATCGCCGTTAAAGCGAGCATCAAGAAGTTAGTGATGACAGCGTTGGATGTCTCAAAGGCTGCAGAAGACTTGCGGCTCACCTTGGTCCCTTTTGAGCCCCGTCACGCCGTGCACCTGTTTGATCTTCCGTTGCATCATCGCGATCCCTTTGATCGCATGCTGATCGCGACAGCACTCTCGGAAGGCGTTCCCATAATCAGCCAGGACAGCGAATTCAGGAAGTATCGCGGCCTTAGGGTGATCTGGTAACAGTCTTGGTCGCGGTGAAGTGGATGGGGACGTGCGACTCGATTTCGCTGTCGGTCATCATCGTAAACCGGATGGCGTCGCTTTCAACAGTGCCCTTGTAGTTGTGCTTATCTTCATGAGGCGTTTCATCTGAGTTCAGCGTCGTCAAAGATTTGGTCACGAAGCTGATTCGGTTTCCCGCGATTTTCCCGTCCAATATGCCTCGAGCGGCTCCCAGAAGTGAAGCCGTGCCGGATACCTCCTGGCCGTCGACTTCAAAATTAAAGACCTCCTGGTAGGTGTCTCCCCAATCGTATTTCACGCTGGCGGTCCACTTTCCCGCGACAGTACTCGAAGCCGAGCGCCCCCACGGCTTCGAATGCCGAAACAGCAGCAGTGTGAGAACAATCGCGGCTATCCCGACGGCCAGAAGGGCAAAAATAAGTCGCTTACGACCCATCTCCGGTCGAAAACCGACGCCGTGAATAGCCTTATGCAGCACCTGAAGCAACTGCTGCGCGTCTGCATGGAAATGGGAGTCTCGGATGTCCAGTGCCTGGCGCTCACTCAACGGCTGCAGATCCTGCGGCAAATCTTCGGCGCGGGGCATGGCCGCGCCATCCACCAGAACCGGAATCACTCGGATTCCACGCTCCAGAGCCTTCGCGATTTCCAAGCGTACGAAGTCATGCGGATTATCAAGCCGCCGCGCCCCGTTCGATTCGGTAACGGTCAGCCAGCGCGTGCCGATCACGGCAATCAAAACATCGGAGACGCCAAGTTTTTCCTCGATCACCGAGACAAAGTTATCGCCGCCCTGGATGGTATCCAGGTCCATGTAGATGTTTTTTCCGCCGAAGTGGGCGCTTAGGATATCGAATAGCCGTCCGGTATAACCGCCGCTATCCTCACGGCGATAACTGATGAATACTCCAGGCATATTGGGTTTGCAGGGGCTCGGAACAGTAAGATCATATCCCGGCGGCGCTGTTGCGGTGCGCTCCCGGCGTTAAACTACGAACTATCGATGCTTAATCGTTACACGATTTGAGGAGCCCCAATGATCCGCCTCACCATAAATGGAGCAGCTAAGCAATATGACGGCGATCCGGAGATGCCGCTGCTCTGGTATCTTCGCGACAATCTGCAACTGACCGGCTCGAAGTTCGGTTGCGGCATGGGCCTGTGCGGCGCTTGTACGGTGCACATTAATGGAGAGGCCGCGAGAAGCTGCCTGATGGCGATGCAAAGTCTCGCCGGGAAAGAGGTGCTGACAATCGAGGGGTTGAGCGTCCGCGGCGATCATCCCGTGCAACGGGCGTGGGAACAGCTCAATGTTCCTCAGTGCGGCTACTGTCAAGGCGGACAGATTATGCAAGCCGCGGCGCTATTGAAAAGCAAACCGAATCCTACCGATCACGACATCGATGAGGCCATGCAGGGCAACATCTGCAGGTGCGGGACATACCAGCGCATCCGTCAAGCGATCAAGGCAGCGGCGGAGGCGAAAGCATGAACCGAATCGAATTGTCCTCGCGCCGCGATTTCCTGAGCAGCGTGTTCTCAGCCGGCGCGCTGATCTTCGCGGCTCAAGCCGTGCCCGCCGGGGCGGAATCGGCAGCTCTCGATGTCTCAAAAACCGCCTGGAATCCAAGCGTGTTTCTTGGCATCGACATGGACGGATCGGTCATCATCGTGGCTCATCGATCTGAGATGGGAACGGGTATTCGCACTTCGTTGCCCATGGTGGTCGCCGACGAGCTGGATGCCGATTGGACACGCGTAAGGGTCGAGCAGGCCATCGGTGACGCGAAGTACGGCTCACAAAATACCGACGGATCGGCATCGATTTGCGATTTCTACGAAATCATGCGCGAAACCGGCGCTACGGCGCGCCTGATGTTGCGACGCGCCGCTGCCGCGCAATGGAATGTTCCTGTGACGGAGTGCCGCGCGGAAAATCATCAAATTGTACACGCATCCTCCGGGCGAAAGCTGGGATATGGCGAGCTTGCTTCCGCAGCCGCAAAGCAGCCCATGCCGCGAAAGGAGGAGCTGCAATTCAAATCTCCCGCGGAATTCCGTTACATCGGCAAAGGCGTGCCCAGCGTTGATTTGACAGATGTCTGCACCGGCCGCGCGATTTACGGCTTTGATGTCCATGTGCCGGGAATGGTCTACGCGTCTATCGAGCGCCCTCCCGTGCTCGGCGGTAAGCTGAGGAGCTACGACGACAAGGAGGCGCGCAAGCTCGCGGGGGTCGAGCAGACGGTGGTCATCGAGGGCGCGCAGCCGCCCTACGGTTTTCAAGCGCTCGGCGGCGTGGCCGTAATCGCGAACAATACTTGGGTCGCTTCGCAAGCGCGGAAGAAATTGAAGATCGATTGGGAATACGGTCCTCACGCGATCTTCGATTCAGATTCGTACAAGAAATCGCTTATCGATACAGCGAGTAAGCCACAAAAGGTTGTGCGGAGCGTCGGCGATGTAGACGGCGCATTCAACAGCGCGGCGAAGGTTGTGGAAGCGACTTACTATACGCCGCTGCTCGCGCACGCATCAATGGAGCCGCCCGCCGCAGTTGCGGATTACCGCAACGGCAAAGTGGAAACATGGACCGCAACGCAGAATCCGCAAGAGGTCCAAACTACGGTGGCAAAGGCACTGGGAATCAAGCCTGAAGACGTGGTTTGCCACGTTACTTTACTCGGCGGAGCGTTCGGGCGCAAATCGAAGCCGGATTATGTGGCCGAGGCGGCAATCCTCTCGAAGAAAGTCGGGAAACCGGTTAAAATCGCATGGACTCGCGAGGAGGACATTCGCTTCGATTATTATCATTCGACTTCCGCGATGTATTTCAAGGCGGGTCTCGATGCTTCCGGCAAGCCGGTTGCGTGGCTGCAGCGGAGCGCATTCCCGCCGATCGGCTCAACCTTCGACGAAAAAGAGCAATACGGCGGCGTGGGCGAGATGTCCCTGGGTTTTATAGACGTTCCGTTCGATGTTCCGAACCTGCGCGCGGAAAATGGCCCCGCTCAGGCGCATGTTCGGATCGGCTGGCTGCGGTCGGTCTCGAACATCTTCCACGCATTCGGGATTCAATCGTTCATTGATGAGCTTGCCCACGCAGCTGGGCGCGATCCGGTTGATTACTGGCTGGCAGCATTGGGAGATCCCCGCAAGATCGATTTCGAAGGACAGAACGCGAAATACTCGAACTATGGAAAGAAGCTAGCCGTTTATCCGCTCGACACGGGGCGTTTGAGGCGAGTTGTCGAAGTGGCGGCTGAACGTTCGGGCTGGGCCAACAAGAAGGCAGGCAATGGCCGGGCGTGGGGATTTGCCGCGCATCGCAGCTTCTTGACCTACGTTGCCGCGGTAGTTGAAGTCGAAGTCGACTCGAAGGGGAATCTGCGCATCCCGCGCGTCGATATGGCGGTGGATTGCGGAAAGGTGATTCATCCCGATCGGGTGAAGGCGCAGTTCGAGGGCGCCGCTGTATTCGGTACGAGCATCGCGTTAATGGGCGAGATTACTGCCGCCGATGGCCGCGTGCAACAAGGGAACTTTAATAACTATCCCGTCGCCCGAATCAACGAAGCGCCGTATCAAACGCACGTTCACCTGGTGGAGAGCGATGCGTTGCCGGCCGGGGCAGGCGAGCCCGGAGTACCGCCGACCGCTCCCGCCATCTGCAATGCAGTCTTTGCAGCGACTGGAAAACGCGTGCGCGAATTGCCGCTGAAGAAGAATTATAAATTGGTCTGATTACTTTCCCGTGAAAAAATCAAAAAACCGCTTACTCACGTGCGCGGCTCAGAAGCTGTGCGCGCTTACCTTCTGCTCATTCCTCCTCCATGCCGATTCGGGCACGAACCCGAAACCCGACGCGCGTTTCAAAGTGGATCTCCTCGTGGTTGTCGCTCATCCGGATGACGAGACCGAGATCGGCGCTTATCTCGCTCGGGCCATCTTCGACGAGAAGAAAAGGGTTGCCGTGGTGTTCGGCACGCGCGGCAACACAGGCGGGAACGCGGAGGGTCAGGAGCAGGCCGCCGCTCTTGGCGACGTTCGCGAAATTGAAGCGCGCAAGGCGCTGGCGCATTTCGGCGTTATGGACGTCTGGTTTCTGAGAGGCCCGGATACTCCCGGTCAGAGTGTTTTAGATTCGCTGGAAACCTGGAATCATGGCGATTCACTCGACCGGCTGGTGCGGCTGGTGCGCCTTACGCGCCCCTCGGTCATTGCCACTTGGCTGCCTGATTGGGTTGCCGGAGAGAATCATGGCGATCATCAAGCTTCGGGCGTGCTGGCCACGGAAGCCTTCGATATGGCAGCGGATCCGACCGCTTTCCCTGAGCAGCTCGCAATTCCCAGAGATCGCTTCGATATCGGTAATTTGACCGAGGGTCTTCATCCATGGCAGGTCGAGAAGATTTATTACTTCAGCGATGCGGCGCACACCGAGTTCCTGAAAGGAAAGGGGCCGTCCTACTCTGCGAAAGACATTTCTCCTTCGCGCCACGTGTCGTATGCACGGCTTGCGGCGGAAGAGTGCTCGTATCACTTGACTCAGGGCGATACCGGCCAGGCGGCGAGCGCTGCCTTAGCAAAGAATGACATTCACGAATTCGAAGGGCCGGTCCTTTTTATTTTCGGCAAGTCTTACGTTCCATCCAGCGCCACGGGCGGCCTCTTCGAAGGCGTGATCCCCGATGGCATCTCTTATCACCGGCCACCGGGCTACACGCCCGAGAAGGTGATCGCGCCGACACTTGAACTCGGCGGATCGTGGAGTTTCTACCGCCGGTTCTGGCAGGCTCATGGTCTAGAACATTTAGC
>JBAUUG010000354.1:0-4394 GCA_049582585.1 Bryobacteraceae bacterium
GATGAATGTAGTATTTTTTGCAGGTGGACGGCTTATTTCCGAGTTTTGAAGCCACGTCTTTGATCACTTCGACAACCACTGACTTGGTTTCCTGATCAGCCGAGGCTGCGCACTTCTCCAGCAGAAATGTTGCAGCAAGACACGTTCCGCCCCAGGTTCGAAAATCTTTGGCCGTGAAATCCGCTCCACTGATTTCACGCAGGTATTCGTTTACGTCTCCGGACCCGATGCTCTGCGGCTGGCCGTCCTCGTCGAGGTACTCGAACAGATCACTGCCGGGAAGATCTTTGCATTTTCGAATAATGCGAGCCAAGCGCGGGTCCTTAACCTCAATTTCATGATGCTGCGCGCTCTTGCCTCGAAATTTGAATTTGAGCACGCCTCCCAGAATCTGTACATGCTGATTTCGTAGAGTGGTCAGCCCAAAGGAGCCGTTCTCTTCCGCGTATTCTTCGTTCCCGACGCGGATGTAACTCGTTTCGAGAAGCTTGACGATCGCCGCCAGCACTTTTCTCTTTGGCAGGCCTTTTCTCGCCAGGTCGCGGCCTACGATGCGGCGAATCCTGGGGAGAACTCTCCCGAATGCCCGCATGCGGTCGAACTTCACCAGATCGCGGAACGCGCGGTACTTGGGATGATAGCGGTATTGTTTTCGGCCCCGCGCATCCCTGCCCACGGCTTGTATATGGCCGTTGGGATCGGGGCTGATCCAAACCGAGGTCCACGCCGGGGGAATTACCAGCGAGCGGATGCGGCGCAACGTATCTTCGTCGCGAATGGGCTTGTCGTCTTTGTCCAAATAGACGAACCCGTGTCCGGACCGGCGGCGCTGAATGCCTCGCCCTTTGGGGATCAGGTACCGAAGACCGGCTTGTTCCGCCGACTTCACCTCGTCGGGGACTCTCAAAACAATGTTGGTAGGCGATGCCATCTGGTTTATCTGATGCAGTTTCCAGCCGAAACACTACTTAGATGCGCCAAGTCAGATAAGGAGCGCTACAAACGCGAGCAGATGAAAAAAGCGGTGATTTTCGATATAGACGGCACCCTGCTGGATTCGGTTGATTTGCATGCCGAGGCTTGGCAGGAGGCATTCAAGCACTTTGGGCACGAGATTCCGTTTCAGGAGATCCGCAGCCAGATCGGCAAGGGCGGAGATCAGCTTTTGCCGGTATTCCTCAATCCGGAAGAGTTGAAAAAACGCGGCAAGGAGCTGCAGGAATTTCGCGGCGAGCTGTTCAAGAAGAAATACCTGTCGAAAGTGAAACCGTTTCCCTGCGTCCGGGAGCTGTTCCTGAAGATCAAAGAACGAGGCCAGCAACTCGCGCTTGCCTCGTCGGCGAAGGAGGACGAGCTGCGACAGTTCGAGCGCATCGCCCACATTGAAGATCTGGTTGAGGTGAAAACTTCTTCCGCCGACGCGAAACGCTCAAAACCTCACCCGGACATTTTCGAAGCAGCACTGGACCAGCTGGGCGACCATTTTCCGCCCGCCGAAGCGGTTGTCGTCGGGGATAGTCCGCACGATGCGGAGGCTGCGGGGAAAGCGGGCCTTCGTACCGTGGGCGTTCTATGCGGAGGATTCCCGGAGGCGGCGCTGATAGAAGCAGGATGCGTAGCTATTTACGAAGGCCCCGAAGATCTGCTGCGGCGTTACGAGGAGTCGCCGCTGAGGAAGTAGTCAGCTTAGGACGCCATCTCTCCAAAATCCACATCTTTGATGTGAGCAGCGATAGAATGCGTGGTCAACGATAAGATGTAAAATCCGCCGCTGCCCATGATTCAGAACGTCATACGCAGGAGATCGCCGTTCGCGCTGATTACAGCGCTAATCGCCGCATTCCTGGCTGTGCTAGGCCCTGGCTTTATCACGGCGAACGTCGATAACGACCCCGGCGGAATCCTCACCTATTCGCAAGCGGGCGCTCAATTTGGGTATCAGCTTCTTTGGACTCTGATCCCGACTACCATCGCCCTGATTGTGGTGCAGGAAATGGCTGCGCGCATGGGAGCGGTGACCGGCAAAGGACTGTCGGATCTGATTCGCGAAGAGTTCGGCGTGCGCGCCACATTTTTTACCATGGTCGTTCTCGGCCTCGCCGATTTTGGAAACATCATCTCGGAATTTGCCGGACTCGCATCGGGCATGGCCATTTTCGGGGCCAGCAAATACATCGTCGTTCCGATTGGCGCCGCGCTCGTATGGACGCTTGTTGTACGCGGCCGCTACAAGCCTGTCGAGCGAATTCTGATTGTGGCGTCGCTGATCTATTTCGCCTATCCCATTTCGGCATTTCTCGCGAAACCCGATTGGGACCTGGCGCTGAAACAAACGTTCATTCCGACGTTTAGCGCCAATCCGGCTTACATCGTGCTGATTGTTGGCCTGATCGGTACCACCATAACGCCGTGGATGCAGTTTTATCTGCAGGCGGCAGTTGTTGAGAAAGGTATCGACACCCGAAATTACAGCCTGTGCCGCCTGGATGTGATAACCGGGTGCATCGTCACCGATGTAATTGCGTTTTTTATCGTAGTTGCGTGCGGCGCGACCATTTACCATTCCAACCACCCGCAAATCTCCGACGTGGGCCAGGCGGCGCTCGCGCTCAGGCCTTTCGCTGGAAAATTCGCAACGCTGCTGTTTGCAGTGGGGCTGGTGAATGCATCGCTGCTCTCCGCCGCCATACTGCCGCTTGCGACTTCATATAACGTCTGCGAGGGGCTGGGTTTCGAATCCGGCGTCGATAAGCGCTTCTCGGAAGCGCCCATCTTTTATTGGCTGTATACGCTGTTGATCGGCGGAGGCGCGGCTTTCGTTCTCATTCCCGGATTGCCTCTGCTGAAGTTCATCCTCTACTCACAGGTAGCGAATGGGATCTTGCTGCCGTTCGTGCTTGTGTATATGCTCCTTTTGATCAATCGGCCTCGCCTGATGGGCAGCTTCAAGAACAAGGGCTGGCAGAACGCGATCGCGTGGACGACGGCCGTGGTGATGATCGTGCTCACCATAGCCTGGATTTATACGAGCATCGTGGGATAAAACCGACCCCGAGAAGCGTATCGCGGCGGGCACATCCTATTCGATACCCATGTGCCCATCCTGTCTTTCGCAACAAGTACGCGCATCTCACCTCCGCTGGCGTGATCTGCCGCTGCTGTTTATGCATGTCGAGCCATCCAGATGCATGAGATGTTACCGGCGCTTCTACGCATGGCCCTGGTTGAAGACGCCGCGACCGCTGGGTCGATCCGTGCACAGGCACAATGCGAAGTTGCGGCTGGGCGTGTCTCGTTGGGTACCGCGAACCTATCGGTTAAGGCACAAGACCGTTACGACGTTGAACTGAGCGGGGTCGGAGTAATGATCGCCCAAAAGAGCGATTAACTGCCTCGAAACCGAGCGTGCCAGAACGAATGCCGCAGGCGGAGGCGCCCTATAAATTCGTATTTCGCTTCTTTGAGATAGATGGCGGCGGGCCCTACAAGGCAAGGGCGCACCAATCCGACGTTATTCCCTGTCCTAATTCCCTGTCCTAGTCAGGCGGCGCCCGGTCTCGGAGTGTATAGCCGGGCGGAATAGCGAATTGTTCTGGGCCCGGTGTTCGCCTTTCTATATCCTGAAGCTTGGCCGTGTGTTCGCCATTCGGTCCGGACGCTGTGGCCCAGCCGATCAATCCGAGGGCACTCGAAGTCCAATACTCATAGACTATTCTCAACGGCGGCTGATCCTCAGATACGTTGGTGATCCTGGTACCCTCGAACTCAACGCCCTCGATCATGCGTTTCCCGATACTCTCCGTCACGGTCTTCCATGTGTCATCCGGTTGCGGACCATCAATACTTGGAAGCGACAGGCCCATACGGTCAGGCTGTGAGCTAGGCACGGACATTCGCGCCGCCGTTCTGCTCACCGGATCGAGTACGATAATGAAGCCCGCAGGCGGGTCTACAATGACCGTTGACCGGACAGATGCATCAGTAGACGGTGTGCTCGGTTTCCAATCGGTCCTCATCCTTCCCGCCGCATCGCGGCAAACCACTCCCTCTAACTTCTGAGTTACCACCGACCCATCTGGCAGACGGTGCGTCATTTCCTCGATTTGATGCACACAGAGAGGTACCTCAGCCATTGGGAAGACCAAGCCGACAGAGTGCGATCCGTGCGTCTGAGCGGAGAGAATCATGGCGAAGGTCAATAGCCAGCTATGCGGCAATCGACGGCGTACAGCGTACATCATGGGTCGTCACCTGTTAATTGCACGGTCCTCCCTTGCCCCCCGCATCATAATCTAGGCT
This sequence comes from Bryobacteraceae bacterium, assembly GCA_049582585.1. Taxonomy (GTDB): domain Bacteria; phylum Acidobacteriota; class Terriglobia; order Bryobacterales; family Bryobacteraceae; genus Bog-105. Next base: position 4,300 of record JBAUUG010000354.1, read on the forward strand.
AGGAGATTTACATTTCCCATCAGCGCCACGCCTGCTACAAACAAGGCGCCCAGGCCGTCTTCCGCTAATTAGAACCGATGCATCGACGACACCTC
>JBAUUG010000355.1:0-9266 GCA_049582585.1 Bryobacteraceae bacterium
AAGTCCCTGAAACATCTGATGCGGCCCATCCCGCTGGTTCCGGAGACCAAGCCCGTGAACGATCTGCTGCGCGAAATGCAGCACGACGGATCCCACATGGTGGCGGTGGTCGATGAATATGGAAGCACCGCTGGCCTCGCGACTATGGAAGACCTCGTCGAAGAGATTCTAGGCGAGATAAGAGACGAGCATGAACCGGATCGAGACGTGCGCCAGGAATCGGAGGATGTCTTTATCGCGCCCGGCAGCCTCGACCTTGATCGCCTTCACGATCTGCTCAACTTCCGTCCCCAAGACGATACGGAATCGACCACCGTCGGCGGCTTGATCGCTGAGTGGCTTGGACACGTGCCCCAAGTGGGCGAGGCAGTGGAGCGCGGCGGCATCCGCATTGAAGTTCTCGCCGGCGATGAGCGCCGCGTCGAGCAAGTTCGCATTTCGCGCGTTCCAACCCCTTCCGCAGTCGGTGCGAACAGGTGAGCGGCATCCCGCATCGAACAGGTTTTGTCTCCATCGCGGGCAGGCCCAACGCCGGAAAATCCACCCTGCTGAATGCCTTGATCGGTGAGAAACTCGCAATCACCGCTCACCAGCCGCAAACCACGCGCACGTCCATCCAAGGCGTTCTGACCACTCCGGATTCGCAGATCGTTTTCATCGATACGCCCGGCATTCACAAATCCGACACGCTCTTCAACAGGCGCATGATGGGCACGGTTCGCAGCGCGCTTGAGGATCGCGATCTAATTCTCTACGTCGCTGACGCGTCCAGGCCTGTAACGGAAGACGACCGGCACGCGGTCAGCGCACTAAACCAACAATCCAGGGCTTTGCTCGTCTTGAATAAAATCGACCGTGTCGATGACAAGCGCCTGTTGTTGCCGCTCATCCAACACTATACGGGCATGTTCCCTTTTATCGAAGCGATACCCGTATCCGCGCGCAAAGGCGAGGGGCTTGATGAGCTGAAGCACATCATCCGCCGGCATCTTCCCGAAGGGCCTGCTTTGTTTCCGGAAGACTATCTTACCGATCAGCCCAGGCGTTTCCTGGTGGCTGAAATCATTCGCGAGCAGATCTTGCGGACTGTGCGCGCGGAGGTTCCGCATGCCGCCGCCATCCTGATTGAGAGCTGGGAAGAAACGCCGCGATTAATCAAGATCGCCGCTACCATTCACGTGGAGCGGCCCGGTCAAAAAACCATTCTGATCGGGAACAAAGGGCAGATCCTGAAGAAAATCGGCTCCCAAGCGCGGCAGGAAATCGAGCGGGGGCTCGGTCACAAGGTTTTTCTCTCTCTGTTCGTCAAAGTGAAACCGAACTGGCGCGAGGACCCGTCTTTCCTGAATGCAGTCGATTGGCGCTCAATGATAGGCTCAGAGGATAAGCCGCAATGAAACGCGTTCTAGTTGCACTCGCGTTATTCAGCACTGCACTTGCAGCCCACCAGAAAGCAGCCCCTCCGGATGACCGGATCTCCGACCAGGTTCGAATGCGCTTGGCGGTCGACCAGGACGTAAAGGGCGGCGCTTTCGATGTCACTGTGAAGAACGGCGTCGTAACCCTTCACGGCAGAGTGGATACCGACAAAGGTAAATCGAGAGCCACGAAGCTTGCCAAGAAGGTCAAGGGCGTCAAAGACGTCGACAACGAGTTGGTCGTTGGTCCGCCAAAATAACTTGCCCCGGTTTTGCCTGCCAGCACTGGCCTTACTCGCCGGCCAGCTGGCGTTTGCTCAGCAACCGCCAAACGAATCCGACCGTCTGATAACCGCCGGTAAGGTGTGGGTCACGGTCAAATATTTCCATCCCTACTTGGCTTACCGCGATATCGATTGGGACAAAGCGCTGGTCGACGCGCTTCCCAAAATACGCGCGGCAGGCACGTCCGTCGAGTACCGAGCCGCGATCCAGTCCATGCTGGATGCGCTGCACGATCCGCAAACCTACGTCCTGCCGAAAGCCCCGCAACCAGCTTCCATCAGATTCGAGAACGCGCCGGACGGAACGCCGACTGTCTCGCAGTCAAACACGCCGGAGCCCGATCGAGATGTGGTCCAGGAACTATCGAAAGCGATTGCCAGTGCGCGCAGTCTCGTTTTTGATCTCCGCAGCGGCGGGTTCCTCTCTTCTCTCCTCAGCCGTCCCGATCTTCAAAGCCTGCTTACCGCCATCCCGCTCGATGCTCCAGCTCAGCGCCTCTGGATACACAATGGACTAGCGCCGGTCTCCGGCATGCCGTTCAGCGCTTATCATTCCGCGTTTTACAACAAGGCAGGTACGCATATCTCCGGAAACTCCGCAGCGCCGGAGCGTAAAATCATGTTCCTTGTAAATGAAAATTCAGTGCTTCCTCCGATTGCTTCCGCGCTGCTCGCGAATGGTAAAGCTGTGCTGCGGGCCGAGTCGCCTCATTACCGGATCTCAGGCGTTGAAACCATCGCAATCCCTCTGGACGAGCACGCGGATGCAGTTATCCGGCTATCCGAGCCGCTCGTTTCAGACAAGCCGATGCCCCCTTTCCCCTCGCCTCAACCGGATCGCGCTTACGCTGAGAATCGCTATCCCTCCACCGAGTACCGCATCCTCGCTGCATATAAAATCTGGGGCGTCTTCCGTTATTTCTTCGCATATCGCGATCTTATGGATGAAGACTGGGACGACGTCTTCGCTACCTTTCTCCCCAAGTTTATAGCCGCAAAGGATGCGCGCGAATACAATCTAACGGTCTCTGAAATGGTCACTCACGTAAATGATTCGCACGCCGGCATTCAGAGTGAGGAATTGGCCGAGTACTTCGGCAACGCCCCGGTCGGTTTACGCCTCCGCCTCATCGAGAAGAAGCCCGTCATCACGGAGATTCTCGACGATAAGGCGAAAGAAGCGGGCATTCAGGTCGGCGACATCATTTCCAAAGTCGATGGCGAGGACATTATCGAACGCATCAACCGCGAAGCTCGCTACATCTCTTCATCCACGCAGCAGTGGCTCGGTTATCGCGTGATGCGAACTCTTTTGAACGGCCCGGAAGATTCGATGGCCGCGCTCGTCGTCCGAGGTCAAGATGGGCAAACGCTGGAAGTCAGCCTCAAACGCAGCAGCTCATACGTTAAGCGCCTGCGAGACCAGCGGACGGGCGACGTAATCAAACTGCTGCCGGACAACATCGGATACGCCGATCTCGACCGTTTGACGCCCGAAGAAGTAAATGGCATGTTCGAGAAATTCCGCGACACGGTAGCCATCGTCTTTGACATGCGCGGTTCTCCGCACGAAACGGCTTGGGCCATCGCGCCTCGTCTCACCGAAGAAAAGGATGTAGCAGTCGCGATCTTTACTGGACCGCTAAGCCTTACTCCCGATCTGCCGCACGAAGACTTGCTGACCTCAACCGCCAGTTACTTTTTCGTTCAAAAGATTTCGCAAAACGATACGTGGAAATACAAAGGCAAGACCGTCATGCTGATCGACGAGCGAACCATGAGCCAGGCAGAGCACACAGGCTTGTTCTTAGAAGCCGCGAACAAGACCGAGTTCATCGGAACCCCAAGCGCCGGCGCAGACGGCGATGTGACGAATTTTGTCATACCTGGCGGTATAACCATATCCTTCTCCGGTAATGATGTTCGGCACGCCAATGGAGGCAAGCTGCAGCGTCTTGGCCTGCAGCCTGCCGTTTCCGTCTCTCCCACTATTAAAGGCATCCGCGAAGGCCGCGATGAGGTACTCGAAAAAGCGATTGAAAACGTCTCGAAAGAATGAGCGTGCGCTTCGTCCTCTGCGCGTTGATCCTGTCGTGCGCTCCCTTCGCCCAGGCCACCAGCATCGTCATTTTGCGCAGCCCCTCCCGCGTTTATATTGGCGCGGATAGCCGCCGCACTTATCGCGATTCCAATAATGCCTCTTACGCCGGTTCGATCTGTAAAATCGTCCCTGCCGGACCGCTATTCTTCGTGGCTTCCGGGCTGACTTACGCCAATAATCGGCAAGTCGCCGACATCGGAGCGGACGCAGGTCGCACCGGTCGTTCCGTGCTCTACGCAATGGAAGCGTTTCGCGGGCGCATGCAGGTATTTTTGCCGAGTGCCCTGGCCGCGCAACGCGAGGTCGAGCAGTCCTACGTTGGCGATCGCCAAGGACTGGTCCTCGAATCCGCGTTCATCGGCTTTGAAAACGGACTCGCAACCGTAACTGTCGAGTGGTATAGCAAAAATGGAACGGCATCCAATCCTCGCGTCACTACGGATCGGCGCACGTACTCGTCCGCTATTCCGGGCCGCTATGATTTCATTTTCTTAGGCAAGCGCCGCGCCATCGATCAATATCTCGCCCGTCGGACGCCCTCCGTTAGAAACGATGCGAGCGCCGTCGCGTGGATCACTCGGTTGATCGGTCTCGAAGCTTCAGAATCACCCGAGAGCACCGCACTTCCTATCGACATCCTCGAATTGGACACATTCGGCCCACGCTGGCTCGAACACAGGGCAGCCTGCGACGCCTCTCTGTAAGTAATCGAGCCGCATTTTCCGCGCGTTTAATTTCTCTCCCGGATGATATAGTGTGGTGCTATCAATTCCGTCAGAGAAGGACCGTATGCTCAAAGTTTCGTTGCTCGTTGTACTGATTGCCGCCTCCGCAGCTCTCGGCTTTGCGGAAGAAAATGGGAGACTTCATGGACCCAAGCTCACCCCGCAGAAGAGCGGCACTACGCAGTTGCTGATTGCGGTCAGCCCGGTGAACTCGCGCGTGGTGTGGGCGGCGGGAACCGGCGGTACGTATGTAGTAACGACCGATGGCGGAGACACCTGGAAAGCCGCTGTCGTGCCCGGAGCTGAAAATCTGCAATTCCGCGATGTTTATGCGGTCAGCGACAAGATCGCCTACTTAATGTCCATCGGCGCGAACACGACCGATTTTCGAATCTACAAAACTGTCGACGGCGGAGCGACCTGGACCATTCAGTTCACAAATGAGACTGTGAATGCATTCTATGATTGTTTCGCATTCTGGACCCCGAGACGCGGCATCGCGCACAGCGATTCGGTGAACGGAGTATTCCCCGATATCCGCACACGCAATGGAATGACCTGGGAATCCATCGCCGCCAATATGCCGCCTGCACTGCCGGGGGAAGCCTCGTTCGCGGCAAGCGGAACCTGCGCAGCAACAGAGGGAGAAAGGAATGCCTGGATCGCCACCGGCGGCTCAAGCATTGCGAGGATCCTGGCAACCAGAGATGGAGGCGACACCTGGGAGGCATACGACACGCCACTCGGGAGCTCGCCAACCGCGGGCGGGATTTCCGTGGCCTTCCGAGACCCCTGGCATGGGATCTTGGGCGGCGGCGATTTGGCTTCGAACGAGGCGGCTGAGGCGGCGACCTCGGACGATGGCGGCCAAACGTGGACTCTTACGAACAAGCCGCCCGTGAAGGGAGCCATCTTCTGCCTCGCCTACATCCGCGGCAAGTGCCACGGCAATAATGAGGAACTCGACCGCGACGGTAATTGCAACGACGATGATCAAAGATTCGACCACGCTTACGATCGTGCCGTCGTGATTACCGCCGAGACGGAGCCGAATTTCAACTCCGGAGCTGCGGCCTGGACCCCCGATGAAGGCCGCACTTGGTTCCCAATTCCCGAAGCGAGCGGTTACTGGGCGGTCGCTTTTGCGAATCCGAAAGCTGGATGGTTCGTGGGCAACGGAGGTCAGATCCTGAGGATTGGCTTCTAAGATACTCTGGCCCGCCTAGGGCAGAGCTTTCCTTTTGTTCATTTTTTGCGCATCGCGGAAACACCCCGCTGAGCGCGATGCCCGACCGCGGATTCCGCCGGAACAAAGCGTTTCGGACCTAACATAAACTGGTGAGAATCGGACGACATTTTTTGCGCGTCTAAAAGCCAGGAGTTCCAATAGAGAACTCCAGAAGGAGTCTTAAAAAATGTTCAAGAAAATGGGATTCCTGGTGCTTGCTCTGGCTGGGGCGCTGATTCTGATGACACCGGCTCCGGCAAATGCTCAAGTGCGGTTCGGAGTCGCAGTTGGGCCAGCTTACGCTTATCCCGCTTATCCCTACGCGTACTCATACCCGTATTCGTATCCCTATGGCTACTACGGTTATCCTTACCCCTATGCCTATCCCTACGCTTACCCGTATGTAGGGTTTTATGGCGGATACTGGGGTGGCTATGGCTACGGCGGTCGCGGCTACTATCGCGGTGCATACGGCTACCGAGGCGGCTACGGATACCGCGGTGGCTATGGCGGACGCGGTTTTCTCGGTGGACGCGGTTTCGCCGGTGGGCGCAGCATCGGCGGCGGACGCGCCTCAGGTTTTGGAGGCCGTGGAGGAGGAGGCCGCCGGTAGGCGGCTCCCTCAGATCTCTAGCTTGTCGACAATTCTTTGCTCGACTGCTCCCGGTTTGCGCCACTCGCCCTTGGTGAATTTCAACACCTGCCGGGTTTCACCCAATTTAAACTCGATGGACAGCTCGTCAGAGCTTTGATCCTCACGCGCGGTTGCTTCATACCGGGTCTTTTTGAGTTTGTCGAAGGCCCGATTGATCTCATCGCTGATCTCGGGAGGTGCGGTTATGGCATTGTTTGGCATGGGTCTATTCTCTCTCTTTTTTTCTGCGCCAATCGAAGAGCACAATACCCGCGGTTACGGATACGTTCAAGGATGAGACTGGCCCGGACATTGGTATGCGGACCATGAAATCGCAGTGCTTCTGAACACCTGCATGCACGCCTTTCCCTTCGCCTCCTAGAACGATTGCAGTGGGCGTGCTGTAATCGACCTCGTCATAGGTCTCAGCGCCGCGCTCGTCGAGACCATAGATCCAAAATCCCTTTTCCTTTAACCGCTCGAGTGTCTGGCTCACGTTCGTAATACGTGCGACGGGCAAGTACTCCAGGGCTCCGGCGGCAGCTCTGTCCACAGTTTCGGTGAGAGGCGCTGACCGGCGTTCCGGTATTACGACCGCGTTGGCGCCCGCCGCGTGCGCGGTTCGAATAATCGCTCCCAGGTTATGCGGATCTTCAACCCCGTCGAGGATAACCAGCAGAGTCGCGCCTTCCACCACGCTGTCCAACTCGACATAATCGTGCGCCGCACCGAATGCGATGACGCCCTGATGCGGGACTCCCTTGCTCGCGCGGTCGAGTATCTCTCTGGGCTCAAATCGGACCGGTACGGAACCCGCACGGCAGAGATCGACGATTTCCTGGATGCGCGGACCCGAAGCTCCTTTGGCGATCAAGACTTTGTCGAGCGGCCGCTGAGCTCGAAGCGCTTCGCGGACGGGATGGATGCCCGCGATGAATCGGTTCACAAGGTAAAGGCTACTACGTAATCGCCCAGCGGCGACACGTCCGGTATTCCATAACCGCCCGCGCAGATGACCAGATATTGCTTTCCGTCCGGGCCTTGGAAGGTCATGGGTGTCGCTTTCGCGCTGGTCGGCAAATCGCCCTTCCAAAGCTGCTGTCCGGTTTCGACATCGAACGCGTAAATGGCGGGATCGAGCGTGCCGGCCTGGAACACGAGTCCGCCGGCAGTGATCATGGGCCCTCCCAGCGAGATAGAACCCCACTTGGCGGGGAGCTTCGAGCTCAATTGTCCGAGTGGGACTTCCCACTTCCGTTCGCCCGTGCTCGCGGCGATTGCGACGATTGTGCCCCATGGCGGCGGAGTGCAGGGGAGGCGCTTAGGACTGAGCAGAAGACGCCTCATCATGCCGTAGGGCGTGCCGTGCTGCGGCGCGATTTCCCAATCGCCGTCGATTCTTCGTTTCTGTTTTGAGATTCGCACTCCTTGCAAATCGGCGCGAGGAATCAGGCGGGCTTCCAAAGCGATGTGATTGGTTGGCAGAATCAGCAAATCATGAACCGGATCGTAAGCCGTGCCACCCCAGTTCTGCCCTCCGATGGTGCCGGGCATGTCCAACGTCCCTTCGAGGGAGGGCGGAGTGAAAATCGATCCCGCCCGAAGCTTGCCGATTTCGTCGCGGCACCACTTGCGATCCGCTTCGTCGATGCCCCACGCGTCATCGGCAGTCATGTTTTGCGAAGACACGGGAGCCGGTTTGATGGGGAAAGGCTGGGTCGGCGCGGCGGTCTCGCCGGGTACATCGCTCTTCGGCACGGCGCGCTCTTCTACGCCGAAAATCGGCTGCCCCGTCTCCCGATTCAGTATGAAGAGGTTTGCAGTCTTCGAGCCGATCGCAATCGCCCGGATGGTTTGGCCGTTCCGATGCATATCGAACAGCAGAGGTGGAGAGGCGACGTCGTAATCCCACAGGTCGTGATGAACGGTTTGGAAGTGCCACACGAGCTCGCCTGTATCGGCGCGAAGAGCTACAACGGAATTCGCGAAAAGATTGTCGCCGAGACGCTCGCCTCCGTAGTAATCCGGGCTGGCGCTGCCGGTCGGAACAAAAACCAGATTGCGAGCGGGATCCACTGCGATAACCGACCACGCGTTGGCGGCCCCGGTTCGCGCCTCGCTGCCGTTTTTCCAGGTCTCGGCGCCCGGCGCGACCGGATTCATTGGAATCGGATCCCAGCTCCACTTCAGTTTGCCGGTTAGGGCATCGAAGGCGCGCACTTCTCCACTGGGCATGTCGGTCCATACGTTGTCCGCGATGCCGGAGCCCACAACCAGCGTGTCCCCGACGATCGCGGGCGGCGAAGTTTCTTCGTAGTCCTCATAGGAGCCGCGCCCCATCCGCAGGCCTCGGCGGAGATCGACAATCCCGTTCTCTCCAAAACCGGGGCAGGGCCGGCCGGTCACCGCATCAACGGCGATCAGCCGAGCGTCAATTGTCGCGATAAAGATTCGGCGCTGACCCGTTGCCGATTTCCACGTGGAAACGCCGCGATTCGCGTTGTCGCCGAATCCCGCGTCTTTGTCGACGTGCGAGTCGTACGACCACCGCTCCTTTCCGTTTACGGGATCGAGCGCGATGATGCGTCCCAACGGAGTACCGAGAAAGAGGGCGCCGTCGACATAGAGCGGCGTTGCTTCAAACTGGGTCGGCTTCGATCCGTCTTTGGGCGCGTAGGCATCGCCGGTGCGATAGGTCCATGCGATTTTCAGGGATTTGACGTTTGATCGATTGATAGCAGTCAGCGGGGAAAATCGCTGGCCGCCTGGATCGTGACCGTAGACCGGCCAGTCCCCTTTTTCCGCGCCGAACATCAGCCAAGCTGTCAGAAAAAGGGCTGGCGCCTGCCACCGGTTCATTCTCATGTAATCAGTTT
>JBAUUG010000356.1:0-6807 GCA_049582585.1 Bryobacteraceae bacterium
GAGCTTGCCGATGCGCAACGAAGAGATTTTGCCGGCCTTAAAAAGAGCGATCACGACCGGTCGGCTGATGCCGAGCTTTGCCGCTACAACGTCAGCGTCGATAACCATTGAGATGTCCCGCGTCGAGTACCAAGTGCCAACTATAAACGTTTTCTAGGGCGGACACCACGTAAGCATTGGACAATGAAGGCTTTATCAGACAGGCTGAAGGAATTGTAGCCGGGTGGGGCACCGAGCCCAACATAACTCCGGGGAATCATATACGTATTCAATGCTCCGGAATCTCGCCAAAGTTCCTCAACTGAAACAGAGGGCCGAACGGATCTCAACCGCGCCGGACCCGAAATCTGAATGGACGCAGGCCGTGATCGCGTATCCAAGTCACGACCAACGTTGCTACGCCCAGCACTGCTCCAACAGCGCCCGACGACCCGACAAGTGTAGGTAGAGAACGCGCGTCAGCCATCGCTGTATTCTATTCCCAGTTCTTACGCTGCTCTTTCTAACCCTCGCTCCTCGGCTTCATCAACGCAACTCGGTCCCAGACTTCCCAGAGCCGTTCACGCCGGCGGCGATTGCAGCCCTCACACGCAGAGTGCGGTGAATATTGATGAAGTTGTAAGCGAAGTAGCCGCGCGGTTACGATCGCGCCTATCGGCTAAAGTATTTCAGCGGGATTCTGGATCGTCTTCGAACTCAGTCCATTCAAGAAGCCAAGCGAACTGGCGCATCTGCTCGGCTGCGTTTTCGAGCGCACCAGTGAGATCTTGCAAAGCAGCGACAACCATTACACAAGCCATCTCAGCGCCTTCACTCGCCGTCAGTACGTCTTCCATTTGTTGATATCTAATTCTATGACCGAATACAGCGTCGAGACTGAGCAGGAAACCGATGGCCGCTGGACAGCGGAGATCACCAATCTGCCTGGCGTCATGGCATACGGAAGTACGGAACGAGCAGCGATTAGAGCGCTGCTAACGAAGTATGTCGAGGTCGCGCGCTCATTGCTCACCAGAAACGCGCGAGTGGCCGTGAATCCCGAACCCAATCTCAACGTTAACGAAGGGGTAGGGGGGCTAAATCCTCCCGAACGTAGCGAGCGGCGACCGGCCACGGGCAAACTTTTATTCCCGCGAAATTGACGTAGGGGGGGTCAACAGCCCCAAATTTGACGATGACCCGATCGTAAGCACCCCTCCATTTGCGATTTCCCTCAGCCGGCGAATTTTCTCCCGGCGTCTTTTAAATATGCCTTCTGCTATCTTTTTCAGTGCTTTACGACGTTTTCCGCTGTCTTCGTCCGACATTGCCCACGCTATCGTTGAACCGAAGTAAGCAAGAACGCACGTTTATCTGAGCGCTCCTGCTATCGAAATCCGCAGCGGCGCGGCGCGCGCGACTTCCGTGTCGACTGACGGTCGCAGCTCGTTTCGTCTTGGGCGCCGCCCACTGTAACTCTGCTGCGGGGCCGCGCCGCGCGCTCATGAGTTTGTAAAGAAATCAAATGCCAAAAACTGGGACACCAAGAACAACCCGCCGAGAACCTGCGGTCCTCGACCCGTTGGAACCGCCATCACTTACGATCGCGACCGAACCGCCTGCTACATTTGTGCCGCTCGAGATCGACGGCCTGAAATATCTGCTCGCATCGCCCGATTTCGAGGCATTCCAGCGCACCGAATCGGCAACTGGGATGACGATCATTCAGCTTGCTCTCACCTGGCAGGATCTTGACCTCCGGCGACTTCAGGCACTCCTATATGCGGCGCTGTGGAAAGCTCAGCCTGATATTACTCTCGACCGTGTCGCAAGCCTGATCACCTTCAGAAACACCGCCACAATTGTTGCAGCGCTTGTGCTCGCCTGCTTCGGCGACGAGGTTGAGCTTGCCGAGATTCCTGACCTGGCCAAAGACTCCAAATGAGCGTAAACGTAGGCGAAATCCGCATTAACCTCACCGCCGGAACTGCGGACTTTGAAGCCAAGTTCAACTCCGTCAAGGCTCAGCTTGCGGCCGCGGGGATCAGCCTCAACACCACCGGCAAGAGCGTAGACGGCCTGACCAGCAGGCTGGGGCAGCTCGGTTCGCATGGCGTCAGTAACGTTCAGGCTACATCCGCTTCGCTGCGGCTTCTTGAAGGGGGGCTGACGAACAATCTCCGCGCTGCTGAGCGATTCCTGGCTACGACCGCAGGGTTCGGGCCAATTCTTCAGAAAGCTTTCCCGGTTGTCGGAGGTCTAGCCTTCATCGGCGTGCTCGGGCAGATGGCTGAGCATGTCGCGAAGTTAAAGGCGGCGTTTGACAAGCTCCGAGAAGCCCCGCAACGGATCACTGAGGCGTTCCGCGGTATCAATGACCCACTGCGTGTCACGAATGACGAGCTGCGCGTCACCAACGACCGCTTAGCGAACGACATTGCGAAACTTCAGGGCAAGCCGCAGAACGGGCTGAAGCTCGCGCTCGATGAGGCGAGGCTCGCTGCTGACAAATTGGGCGAATCCCTGCATAAGGACCTGGAAGACCTCCAAAAAGTCTTCAAAGAGAAAGATAATAACGTCGGCTGGTTCGGAAAGCTGACCGGTACAGCGGGGTCCGACGATTTACAGGATCGCGCAAAGACGCTTGAAAAGGATATCGGCACGATCACGGATCGCGGAAGTGATCGGATTCGAGCGGCTAGTACCGAGACGGAAAAACACAATGCGCAACTGAAGATGGCAGCGGATCTTCAGGCGCGATATCGTCAGGAACTACAGTGGACCGGTGATGAACTGCAGAGAGTGCAGATCAATGAAAACAGGTACACGATGTATTCCGACGCCCTCAAGACCGGTGATAAGCAAATGTTGGGCGTGTACAACCAACAGGGCTGGAACCAAATCCCCGATCAAAGCTATCGACTCAATACCCTGACCGGCTATCGGCGCAACATTAACGAGCAGGCCGACTTTGTTCCACTTGAAAATCAAAAGGGGGCGCAGGAGGGACAGAAAGCCCTTCTCGATACCGCGCTCAAGCCCGAAATTCCCCTCAAGACCGACCCCTACTCGGAGATGGTCGACGCCCTGAAAGCGAAGGTCTCGGGGGTAGCTGCAGAACTCAAAGCCGCACTAAGTTCAGTCGCATCGAATCCCGTTGCTGCAGAGATGGCGAAGGGATTCGCCGAGGCGAGCAAACAAGTAGACACGCTGAACAAGCGTCTTGCCGAAACAGCACGCGCCGAGTTAGCGGCTCAGAAAGAAGCGGGGCGCATCACGCCCGCTCAGTATGCCGCCGGGCTGAAGGATATACAGGCCAATCCTCCGAAAGCAACACTGGGTCAGATTGCCGGACTAACCGGACCTGAAGATCAAGTGGCAGCGATGCAGGCTCTTATCAAGACGCATGAGGAGCTGGCGAAGCGCGATAAAGACTTAGCGCGCGATGGGGCTGAGCTCGCTGAAGGCATGGCTAAGGAGAAATCGGCCACCGAAGCGAAAACCCGCTCCATCCAGGAACAGATCGCGGCAACCGTCAAGTTGATGGCCGCGCAGCGGGCTGAACTTGCCGGTGGCCCGGCGCCGGATGAGCGCGGGCAGACCGCTATAAAGATTGAGGAGATCAAGTCCAAGACCGACTGGACCGATCCGACCGCCGCTAAAGAAGCGACCGCGGAGATCGCTCTCCTGGAGCTTCAGGGCAAAGAAAAGATGATGCTGGAGGCTCTCAAGCTGACCAAGAACGAACAGCTTGACCAGATCAAAGACCAGATCAATCTTCTCCAGCTAGCAGATTCCGAGATTAAGAAATACGGTGGTGATGCGACCGCTGTTGAGTCGGCGCTTCTTGTTCTTGAGAAGCAACGCCTCGAAGTCCAGGACAAGGCGATTGACGCGCAAGGAACTGCCATGCAGGGAATGCAGAGCTTCTTCCGCGAGATGGCGAATAACACCGTCTCGGCGGCGCAGGAAGTCCACGACCTGTTCAAGGAAGCCTTCAGCGGCTTCAATAACGAAATTGCGAAGGCCATCACCGGCAAGAAGCCGAACTTTGCGGGCGTGTTCGAGGGGCTCGCGCAGAACACCGCCAAGTGGGGCTTGAGCACGCTGGAGCACAAGGGAACCACGATGATCAAGGCTGCCGGTGACAAGGACCCGAACAGCATGATGGGCCGATTGTCAAAGATGCTCGGCCTCGACAAAAAAGACGGCAAGCCGGATGGGACGCAGGGGAACGCATTTTACGTAAAGGTGTTACCCCAGGGTGCCTCTGGTTCTTCACAGCAGGCCAGCGGCGCGCCTACACCCGGCGGCGATGTAAATCTAACCAGTGATGATCTCGCAGGCCTGAATTCCGTTGACAGCGACTGGGACAATTCCGAACTCGCGGAGCTTCAGAACGGCGGGGCGGGAGATTCGACGGGCATCGGCGAGAACTTCGGCGCGGGCAACATCTTCGGCGACGGAGGATCGCAGCTTACCGGCCTGTTTCAGTCGATCTTCGGCAACATCAGCGGGGGCGGCGGGGGCGGTTTTCTCTCTTCGCTGCTTGGTTCGCTATTCGGCGGATTCCGCGCCGAGGGCGGCGACGTCGATGCGGGCGATGCCTATGTGGTCGGAGAGAAAGGCCCGGAACTCTGGACACCACCCGAGGCCGGCGGCTCGATCACGCCGAACGGCAAGGGCGCGGGCGCTGGGGGCGGGGGCAACGTGTACTACAGCGTCGATGCACGTGGGGCAAATGCCGCTGACGTCGATATGCGGATGCAGCGCGCACTCATCGCCGTACACGGCAGCGCAGTCAGGACTTCGGTAGCGATGCAAAGGGAAGCGCGAACGAGATTACCGAGGAATAAGTTCCTGGTGAGCTAATGCCCTATTTGACTACTGAGATTTTAGAAAACCCGTTTTCATCATGGCTGCAAGGAACTCCGCGTCGTGAAAGGTAGAAAGCCAGTCCCCGCGTCGATCAAGAAGCTCGAAGGCAATCCAGGCAAGCGGCCGATCCGACCCGAACTCTCCGTTCCCGACGGAATCCCCGAGTGTCCTGACCACCTTACTAGTGAGGCAAAGAGCGAATGGTGCAGGATCGCCGGCCAGCTTCATGAGATAGGAATACTCACCACGCTCGATCGCACAGCCCTCGCGGTTTATTGCCAAACATGGGCTCGATGGACCGAGGCCGAGCTTCGTATCCAAGAGCAAGGATTGCTTGTTAAGTCGCCAAACGGCTACGAGATTCAGAATCCTTACCTGCCGATCGCGAATAAGGCGCTCGAGCAGCTTAAAGCATTTCTGGCGGAGCTAGGTATGACTCCCACAGCGCGCACCAGACTGAGCGTTCAGCCCGCCCCGAAAAAGCTGAATGTATTTGCGAGCTTGGGCGATTAGCAGCATCCGGAGATCGTACGGTGAATCCTCCTCCGGAATACAGTGACGACCGTTATTCCTCTATGCCGAATCCCATCGAAACCCTTGGGGAGACGCCATCGTATTTCGACGAGGAGTTGAAAACGCTTTGGGTTGAAGTGGCGAGCCTGAGCGCGCCTGGAATCCTGACCGAACTGGACCGGATCCTGGTCGGGACCGCTTGCTGTCTTCTGAGTTCGTTACGAATAAAAGGTCTTCATGAAAGCGCATCAGCATTATTGAAAAGGCGTCTCAGCGAGATCTTAAAAGAGATGCTTCTCGGACCAGTGGAAATAGCGAAACTGATGGTGCCCGAAAGGACGGCTGAGACGGATGCGGCGGCGCTGTTGAATTACACACAGCCTTCGAATCGTTTGAGTTGAGAGCTGCCCCCTCGTGCGTATCTCATCCGTTTGTTGCCTGGGAGTGTCCTTGCGGGCGCCATATCGAGGCCGGCGAGTCTGGCCTCCGATTTCCGCCTGTGATCGGCAACTCGTGATCGAGTGGGACGCAGAGCACGGTGCGTCACTTATAGGCGAGTGCTCCAATTGCGTCTTGACGCGCAGCTTTGAGGCCTGGGCACGCAGCGCCCAGCAATGCGCCCCCAAGCACAATCCCAGTCGAGATCGGCCACCAATCCGGCACATTCACAACGTGCAATGACGCGGGCATAAGGCCCATGATGACCGCCTTAGTGCCAAATGACAAAGCAATGCCGATGACGCAACCGGCCAGGGCCAGCACGATCGCTTCACGCAATAAAATGTCCAAAATGGTAAGCGGCTTCGCCCCAATTGCCTTCAAAATACCGATCTCGCGCCTCCGCTCTACGACGGCGGTATACATCGAGAGAAATACGACCAAAAATCCGACTGTCGCCGCGATCACTGTTATGACGTAGATGAAGGCCTTCAACTGCGGGATGTTGTTAACGCTGAACTGTGATACCAAGGCTTCGGTCGAAATCGCCTGCAGATTGCCACGCAATAACTGATTAAAGTGCGCAACTTCCTGATCGGTGAGTGCCGGGTCATCCAGCTTGACCAGGATCTGTGAGACAAATGGCGGATTGGCGTTCCCCGTCAAACGTTGAAGCGTGGGAAGTTGCACGATGAGTCGGCCGAGCATCCCCCCTTGCACAATGCCGCATACCCGCCACTCGTGCTTCAGTAGCTTGATGGTCTGGCCAACGCGCAGCTTGTTTTGCCGCGCGTAGTATTCGTCGGCAATCAGATCATCGGGGCCTTGCGGCGGTACTCCCTGCAGGAACCGCATGCCGCCACTCATCGTCTCGAACCGCGGGATGTCTACTCCACTGATGGGCGTGATCAGTTCTACCGGAATCATCAGAACACCCAGCGCCTGCTTGACGTGCGGCTGTTTTTTGACAAACTCGACGAACTTCTGAGGCTGTTGGCC
>JBAUUG010000357.1:0-2882 GCA_049582585.1 Bryobacteraceae bacterium
TTGCTGTCGTTTATCTTGTCTTCGCCTCACTGTGCGTGCGGGGAATCGTTGCCCAACCGCAGATCTACAATAACTGGGGCAACTTCTTTGAGCAGTTCTCTCTCGTGACCGGAGCGGTGATTGTTTATGCACGCTTGTCATCGGCATGGTCAGGGGACTGGCTTAATCGAATCGGACGCATTCTTTTGGCCGCGTGTGCCGCTTCCTTTGCCCTCGAACAGGCCTTTTATCTTCACCCTACCGCCAGTCTTGTTCCGAAGTGGCTTCCGCCAGGTCAGATGTTTTGGGCGGTAACGACGACCCTTTTCTTCGCACTCGCGGCTGTGGCTCTGGTTACGAATCGCACGGCGCTTCTCGCGACTCGCCTGCTTACAATGATGCTCGTAATCTTTGGCCTAGTCGTGTGGGTACCGTTGCTTCTTTCGGGTCCCCACAATCCTACGAATTGGAGCGAGACCGCCGAGACCTTCGCGATTGCCGGAGCATCATGGATTCTCGCTGACCTCCTTGGCGAGTATCGGCTGGACTCAAGATGAGAGCCATAACGCAAGACCACGATCCTGTTAAAGGCCAAGCGCGCTTCCAGACAATAGCGGTCAACTAGTCTCAATGGCATGACGATAACCCCGCTCTGCGCCGGCTGAGTTGAGGCCATTCAACCCCGCGGTCTTGGAATGTTCAAGGTCGGGCAAACCCAGGATGGACTTGATATTGTTGCGTCTTATTTCTGGAACTTTGCTTTTGGTGCAGGACCAGTGGCCTCCGTGCCATCGATCAACAGTGACGTTGTGGCCCTTGCGTCCACGGGACATGCGGCCCCTTTTTCAGCCCATTCTTGGATTTTCGCTAAGAACTCATGCCGAGGGGTGGGGACTGGAGTACGGCCGTCTCCCGGGGCCCACCCCCAGAGTACAAGTGGCGTGTGCATATGCTCCACAATCTGCGCAGGCGTACGATGGGCGTTCCTCTGAGGATCTTTGAACAGTTCGCAGAGTTGATGGTCCGTGAGTCCTTCCCAGATCATTGGCGTCGCTGGAGATGGCAGATGCCAATCGGGCGTCCCCGGAGGCATGTGCAAGCCCGCGAGATTGTGATCCTGATGACAGGTGCTGCATCTGACAGCATTTACGCCCTGCCCCTCTGGTCCACGACGGATTTGCATTGTGTGTCGATGACCATCATCTCCCTGTCGGGGAAAATCTCCCGTTGAGTGGCAATTCATACAGCGAGGGTGATGGAGCACCGGGAGAATAGCTTCGAAAGCAGCGGCCGCGCCGGCATCATCGCGCGGGAGTTCTTGATGAACCAGTTGTGTTCCGGCTCGCGCGGCAACCCATGGGATCAGCGAGGATAGGAAACAATACATTGCGGCGACTGCGAGAAGGGAGGAGATGGATCTTCGATTCTTCATCCTTACTCCCTCTGGCCACTTTGGGCATTCTCAACCAGCGCAGCTTTCACTCGTTCCGGAGTGAACGGCAGGGTCCGGAGGCGCGCACCGGTGGCATCGAAGATAGCGTTTCCGATGGCAGCGGGAGCAACTGTGATAGCGGTCTCCCCTGCACCAGTCGCGGGCACATTGGCAGGCGTCACAAAGACCGTCTCGACGGTAGGCATCTCGTAATCAAGATACAAGCTGTTATAAGTCTCCCAATCGACAGAGGTCACACGCTGGTTATCCCATGTAACCTCTTCCACCAGGGCGCGGCTCATGCCCTGCAGGATGCCGCCTTCGGTCTGATTTCGCAGACCATCAGGGTTCGAGATCGGACCACAGTCCAACGCAATTACGAAGCGCTTCGGCCGGACCGTTCCGGTCTGTAGATCTACGTCGACCTCGGCCACCAGCGAGGCATAGCCGTTGTCTCCTTCATATGCGACGCAGGCGATACCACGCCCGCTGACCGTTTGCGCCCGGGAGTTGTCCGCCCTCGGTGAAGAGCGCGCCTGCCAACTCGCCGCATTCGCCGCGGCCTTGAGGACGCCGATGACTCGTGAGTTCTGCAGGTGCCGCAGCCTAAAGGCTACCGGATCAGATTTTGTGCGCGCGCAAAGTTCGTCCATGAAGCATTCGTTGGCGAACGTGTTCTGAATTCGCAGCGGTGATCGTAGTGGGCCGGTGAAGAACGGGGAACGCACCATATGCGACAGCGCCCGTTCACTGCGGATGGTTCCACCGCCTCCACAGCTGTCACCAATACACCCTGCGAAGTAGGATGGAACTATGTTGCTCTGGTTCCGCAACTTGCCTGCGGGTGGCTTGGCGGAGCGTGCCTCAAGTGGCTCCGGTTCATAACCCAGCAGCATGCCGGTGATAACGTTCCCCGGTTGATCGTAGCCCGGTCGATTGCCCATTGACGCTACCCAGTCCTCCCGATCCCAGGCCACGATGCGTCCATCGCGTGCCAGAGCGGCACGATGTTCTACCGCACACGCGGACCCGAAATTCTCCCACATCATTTCGTCCTGACGCGAGAACTGCAGGCGGACCGGTCTTCCTACTGCCTGAGAGAGTATGCTCGCATCAAAAGACACGGCATCGGCGCCATTTAATCCATAACACCCCGAGCCGCGCACATAGATCACGCGCACCTTGTCAATCGGCATATCCAAAAGCTTTGCAACAATGCTCCTGGTTGGATAAGCCGACTGTGTTGCCGAGTATACGGTTGCACTCTCCGGCTTAACGTCGGCCACAGCGCACGATGCGCCAATGGATCCGTGCATTTGGTACGGATAGGTGTACTTGGCGCGGATGACCCTGTTCGCCGCAGCGAGTTGGCCCTCGGTGTCCCGGGAGTCAACGCTAAGAACGTCATGGGAAGGCTGCTTCTGGAGATAGTCGAAGAAGCCGTTCTGCGGAGGAAGCCCCGGCCCTGGAT
>JBAUUG010000358.1:0-3973 GCA_049582585.1 Bryobacteraceae bacterium
CATCTGCACTTCACGAAATTCCCTGCCCTCGCGGATCTCTTCGCCGGATTGCGTTACCGCATCGAAGTTCGCCAGTCCGCCGAGTTGGGCGATCTGCCGCTGGTTACCGTCTCGGCGCCGTTCTCGACAGTTCGACCGCCTGACAATTTAGTCACTATCGCGAGCGGGTTGGCTGGAGGAGCTAGCTTTGCCGAGGTGCTCGATCTTGAGAGCGTGAGGAATCTGAGAGATCCGCTGCGCGAGGAAATCGCCGCGATGTTTCGTTCGCACGGCCAGGAACTCTAAGACCCCATGAAGACTCGCCATCGCGTCGTTTGGACGCAGGGGATGTTTCTCACGCCCCAGCATTTTCAGACGCTGGAACAATATCTTGAGGACGTTCAGCACTTCCGCTATAGCGCTTCGCAGTTCGCGAATTGGGGCGTGACCACGCTCGAGATCGATTCAGAAGCGTTGGCGAACGGGCTTTTTCGCCTTAATGCCTGTACCGGAGTCATGCCGGATGGTGAAGCGATCAACGTTCCTGATGCAGACGACGTGCCCGCTTCGCGAACCATCGCTGAGCATTTCCCGCCGAATCGCGACGTTCTGGACGTCTTTCTCGGGCTTCCGGAGAATCGCCCTCGGGCACGCAATGTCACCATTCCAGGCCCGAAGAGAGACGGCGCCGCCGAAGCTCCGCCGGAGACACGCTATCTGGCAGAAACGCGCATGATCATTGATGAAAATCTCGGCGATGAGGAGAAGCCCGTGCAGATCGCGCGACGAACGTTCCGTCTTCTGTTTGGCGACGAGTATCGCGACGGCTTCTCTTGTTTTCGCATCGCGCAGATCACTCGCAACGCCGCAGGGCTTCCGATTTTGAACCCCCAATTTGTCGCTCCTTGCCTGAACCTTGCGTCCAGCCGGTATCTCACGATGTTGCTGCGGCGGCAAATCGAGATTCTGGCGAACAAAAGCGCGACACTCTCCGCTCCACGCAGGCAGCGCGGGAAGGTTCTCGCCGAATTTTCCGCCTCGGAGACTGGCCACTTTTGGCTGCTTCACACAGTTAACTCCTTCCTTCCGGAGATGAAACACATCTGGAAAGTGCGGCAGGGGCATCCCGAGCCTGCTTACGTCGCGATGCTGCGGCTCGCCGGAGCTCTTGCAACGTTTTCGCTCGAAGGGCATCCTGAAAATCTTCCTGATTACGACCACGATGATCTTGGCCGCTGCTTTACGCTATTGGACGCGAAAATTCGCGAGCTGATGGAAGCCGTCATTCCGCAGAAATACGTTGCGGTCGCGCTCGAAGTGAGCGATCGCTTTCTTTGGACGGGCAGAGTTGCCGAAGATCAGCACTTTCGAAATTCTCAATTCTTCCTTGCCATCACCGCGAAGATGGGAGTCGACGATCTGATCCGGAAAGTGCCTCAGCTCGTCAAGATCTCTTCGGCCGATGAAGTGCAGCGCCTGGTGAGAAACGCATTGCCGGGCATCACGCTGCGTCACACTCCGAGCCCGCCGGAGGCCATTCCGATGCGGCTGGAAAATCAGTACTTCCTCTTGAATCAGGGAGGACCGCTATGGGACGCGATCACACGGTCTCACCAAATCGCCGTATTCGCGCCAGGTGAAATTGTGGAGCCCAAAATGGAAGTTCTGATCGTGCTGGAGTGACGTAAGCAAAATTACCGGCGCGTTATCATAGCCAAGTGGAACCGTAGCTTTCCGATCTGCGGGAGTAACTCAATGGTAGAGTCACAGCCTTCCAAGCTGCTCATGCTGCTTTTGGAATCAATAAGATAAGTATGTAATTTTATGCAAATTTATGCAGATGAGATCGAGTTTTGAGCAGTTAAATACTAAACTGCCTGATCACTCCCGTTCCTTCCAATCTCCATAGCGCTCATTGCAACTCAGCTTTCGAGACCCTCCTGAGACAGAAGCATCGTGGATTGTTCGCTAACCGCGGAAGAGCCGGATCGGCAGATTGCTTTACGCTGACCCGGCCGGATAAGAGAATCTCCACAGGCAATCGCTTCCACTCACCACGCCACGTAAACGATTCGTAAACCCTTGGCCGTGTACACACGGGTAATCCACGCAACGACGTAGAAGAACTCAGCCGTTTGATCCTGGCATGCCTCGTTGGTGCCGTTCCCCGACCCGCGCATCCTGTGGACCAGGGGAGGACCGCCCGGACCAGGCCCACCGAGACGAGATCCACCCGGAGGAGACCATTGACGGCCATCGATCAGCTTCGTAGTTCGTTATTTCGTCTTTTTCTGACAGGGGAAGAGGCCACACCGCGGTATGTCGGGGTTGGCTGTGAAATGGCTCGCTTTCGTAAGAAATGCTTCTGGTGGCTCAGTGTTGTCAACGATGAAGATCTGATCGTCACCGGCAAACACTTGGAGGTGCTCATAAAAGCGCTGTTTTAAATCTGTGCCAGCGATACCCTCATCGTCTGCCGTCGGTTCCTTGTAAGCGATAAGCGGCGAATCGAGAATGACAATTCCTGGGTGGGGTATTTTTCTGGACCTGCAGAACTCGAACAGGGCCAGCGTGAATGACGAATAGGTGATTGCGCATAGTCCGGCACCCCTGCTTCCCCGAAGACGGCCGCCAATGACGATGTCCCTGTTTGTTTCATCGAAGTAAACGTCGGTCGAATCCGGGAAATGCCACTCGGAAAGGATCGAACTGACCATTTGCGAAAACTCCCGGAGGACCGACTTTGGAATGTACTCTACTACTTCTCCCGTCTCTTCCCGTTCCTTCGCCTTGGACTGCACTGGGGGAGCCATAGGCTCATCCAATTTTCGTTTCAGGTTGAGAACTTTCTTGTATAGGACGTCGGCCTGTCTAATACCTGCACGCCGCTCGATTAGCGCCGAGTACTTCTCCCGTACAGCAGAGAAGTCCGGCGATAACGCTTGGTCAATCTCCTGCTGGTATTCGTGCCATTGACCAGCAAGCGCCTTTCGCTCAACAGCTCCTTCTGCCATTTCCTTGTTTAAAGCAGCGACCGTTCCCTGCAGTTCAGACTGGAGAACCCTGATTTTGGCAATTTCGGCCTTCGCCGCCTGGGTGACCGCAGTGACGTTGCCATCGCAAGCACGATCGTGGTGCTGTCCCTCAGGCTGAGCGCCACATAGGGGACAGGCCATCGGTTCACGAAGGACGAAGAATTGGCCAGACTCTTCGATCGCAACCAATCTCTTGATGTCGTTCGTATATTGCGCATCCAGTAGCCGGAAGCGCTCCAGCAGTTCCGTGATCTCGTTCAATCTTTCGGTGAAACGAGTATAGCTTTCATACACCTTCTTACGCTGATCGCTCGTTTGCGAGATCCGGCCTTCCATGTTTCGGATCGAGCGTTGCACCCTCTCAAGGTCTTCCTCGATGGCGGTTTCTTCGGCATCGATTCCAGCAGGATTGTCGGTCAGTTTTGCGAGCTCAGCCTCGTACTCGCTAATCATTTCAGCCAATGTGTCCGGAGATGTTCGTGGTCGTTCCTGCGGGATTTCTGGAGCTACGGCGATCTCTCCTTCCGAAGTGACTGCAGACTCGTCTACGCCTGTAAGCAGAAACCGAAAGACCGCGTACTCCCGCGTCTGCTCGGTCCATTGGCCGCTTAGAATCGGGCTTTTTGGCGTTGTGATCCTTGGATACGGGATGATGCACAAATGCGCAAGCGCCCGGAATCCAAGCGATTTCGTGGTGCCCTTTGAAGCGCTATAAAGAATTTCTTTGTTCTGCAGCCCTATCCCGTGCAAAAGCCAGTTCGGAAGATTTTTGAGATTGGCAGGGTTGTTGCCTGCCGAGAGCTTCATTCCTGCTTTTGCGTCCGAAGGTACGTCCTGCAGTAGCCCGTCGAAAAGCCGGAATGCCCCCATGTTTACGCTTCTGTGCAGCGTATAATCTTTCCCATCTAACGTCAGACCAAGCAAAACTCTGTCATACCCGACGCGTTCCGGGATGTCTT
>JBAUUG010000359.1:0-4888 GCA_049582585.1 Bryobacteraceae bacterium
ATGCATTACGATCTCGGCTATATCGACCTGGAGGAGAAAACTTTGCAGCCCATCGAAAATCCGTTCGGGCCAAAAGTGTTACCCATGTCTTAAGAACAATCTGTTACCTATGTGTCCGCTCCGGACAGATAAAATTTGGTACGCCCGGTAGGATTCGAACCTACGACCTTTTGCTCCGGAGGCAAACGCTCTATCCAGGCTGAGCTACGGGCGCGTCGCGCAAGAACTTAGGATGGCTTCTTCGTCATAGCCACTCGAGAAGCGCCGCTATTGCGCCGGGAAGCAGACGTGCCCTGCGATAGCAGCTCCTCAATGTGCTGGCGAATGGCATCCTCCTTCATTAGGCTGTCCCAGCTCGGATCTTCGAGAGCCGGCGTCTGGTAGCGGATGTCACCCTTGCGGTCGATCAGCACCAGTTGCGGCACCACGAATCGCCCGGAGGAAAAGCCCATGAATGAGATCATCTGATCTTTGGGCGTCCAACCGACAGGAAAGTTGACCTGGAAATCCTTCGCGAAGTTCTCCACCAGCAAGTCGGCATTGTCATTTACCGCAACATCAATTACTTGCAATCCGCGCGAACCGTACTCCTGCTGGAGTTTAGTCATGACTTTGGATGCAGCTTGACAATGCGGGCAGGTTGTAAAGATGAATTCGAGAGCCACCACCTTACCTCGGTATTGACTCAGCAACTGTTGTCCTTGGCCTGGAACGCTGAATGCCAGTTCCGGAGCCTTACGGGCGCTCGGGGCGTCCGCCGCAATCAGAGAAGCCACTGCAATGGCAACACCAGCAAATGAGGAGATGATTTTCTTCACAGGATGGAACCCTCCCAACAGTGTAACTTAACAATCAGCGGCCTAGAGCCCGATTTGAGGGGGAAGGAGAAGCGCGCAGTCCCCCGCCCGCTTTCGCTGTAAACGCTACTCTTGCGGCGCTCTGCACGGATGGTGGCGTTTTTAAGCGCTGCCAATCGTTCATATCACTGAGCCCCTCTATGCTAGTGACACTGTTGCCAGTCAAGCGCGTCACAAAATAGCCGTTATCGCCAGCTCCCGAAACGGTGGTTTCGTTCGCCGTCGAGACATTGCAGTGCTGCCATTTTTTCCGCAGGATCTTTTTGTAGTCGGCAAAAAAATCCGCTGCCTCCGCTTCAGAATCCCATTGGGAGACGTACTCAAGTACGGGTCTGCGTTCCTTTCCAGCTTCCACGATTTTGAACTCCCCTCCAAGCAGATGGGGAGCAAGCGCTGCTGCTTGTGGTTCACCCGCGTATTGCTGGAGCAGCATTTTGTGATCGAATTCCCCGACTGAGCCTTCGGTGAGCTGCTTCCCCTCCTTATTCAAGGCCAGCTTCGGCAGTTCGGGCTTGGTCCCCTTCTGGTGATTGAAATACCGGCTGGGATGAATAATTTCAGCGGAATCCACGGGAGCGTCTGTAAAAACAGCGGTGAAGGCCTGCTTCCCAAGCTTTTTGTATACCGCATCAAAGAAGAGCGTGCCTTCGGTGTACGGAAAAAGCAGCGACTGCTGTATGTAGAGAGGCGATGCCTTCAGCACAGGATAATCCGCCATCGATGTTTCGCTGGAATCGGCGACAGATTCAAGCATTTCCGGTGTGGGAGCCGGAGCCTGACCTGCTTGCTTTAAGCCATACGCGATCATCAGCCATGAGGCTTGGCCTTCTACGACTGCTGTATGGGCAAGATTTTCATCGTCGTTCGAGGCTGTATCCTCCATGAATTTGTCGAGATCGAAGTGCTGGTCCGCGAGTGCGTGAGAGAGCTCGTGAGCTAAGGTTGTCGTCTCGGAAGTAAACGAGGAGTCATCCAGCAGGAACAGCTTCTTCTCGTCATAGTCGTAGAACGCCGCTGCCTGTTCTGTCAATAGATCGATCGTCGACCTCTTTAAATCGAAGTCCTGCGGAACGAGACCGAACATCTTAAGCGCCAGCTCATCGGAGTAAATCTCGTCAGGCTTCAGCGTCTTTTTGATGCGTTTATCCAGAAATTTCCGAAGCTGTCGCTTGGTCATTCGGCCATACGGCACCGGGTGCTTTTCGGAGAGCCCCGTGATTTCCGACAGCGATTTGACTATCGAGTCGATCTGCGCAAATACCGGGTCGCCGCTACCTTTCTGACGCGCAGCGAGGATTCCCCAAAGCGCGGCGAGAGATAGAAAAGCGCCGAGAAATCGACGAAGCATGAATCCCAATTATCGCTTCAGCGCGCGCACGAGAGTAGAGTGTGAGCTCTGTTCCATACGATCTGCACGCCGATACTAATGACTGCCGATTAGCATGGAACCGGCTAGTAGCCAATAGCTGTTCAACGCAATTTTGCGAAAACGAAGACGAGTTCGTCTTATCGCGAGAAGCTGGCCGCCAGATCCGGCGATTCGGCAGAATCGGCTGGCTTTGCTCCACAGCCTGCTGACAGGGTTCTCCAGCATCGCCGATTTTTCCGAAATTGTCACGCAAGGCGCAAGCAACGTGAAGGTCTAACAACACTGATATCGAAATCAGGAGAAGAGATTACAAAAATAAACAAATACGTTTACAAGTTTGTCCAAATGGGTCTCCGACCCACAAAAAGGTATGAAAAAGGCTCCGCGCGTTGGCATACGATGGAGAGCGGTGAGGAGCCGAAGAAGGTCGAATCCGCAATGGATGAGTTGAGGCCGGTAGCTTTGTCTGATCCGGAGCGTGCACGCGAACAGATAAGTGTACGTCAACGCGGCTGAGGCCGCTAGATAGTACGAGACCGTGATTGAGAGATAAGCATGCTCCCGGCTCCTGGCCAGGGAGGAAGCATGTCATCAGAGTATCGAGTGGCTGGCATCGACGTGCATAAGAAGATGCTGGCCGTGGTGATTACCGATGTCGCCGCCGCCGGCGCGTGGGAATGGGAGCGGCGCCTTTTCGGCACGCTGGACAGCGATCTGCGCGCGCTCGCTGAGTGGCTGGGCGAACGGGGGGTGCGCGAGGTGGTGATGGAATCCACCGCGCAATATTGGATGCCGGTTTGGCGGGCGTTAGAAGGGCAGTGCGAGTTCCATCTGGCGCATGCGCAATCCAATCGAGGCCCGCAAGGACGCAAGCGCGATTTCGCGGACGCAGAACGCCTGGTGCGGCGTTTTGTGGCCGGCGAACTAATTTTGAGCTTCGTGCCGGAGGCCGAACAGCGCCTCTGGCGCACCGCCGCTCGTGCGCGTCAGCAGTTGACCAGTGAGCGCGTTCGCTTGCAGAACCAACTGGAGGCGCTGCTCGAGGATGCGCAAATCAAGTTGAGCAGTTGTGTCAGCGATCTGCTCGGACTCAGCAGCCGCCGCATTCTGGAAGCGCTGGCACGAGGAGAAACGGATGCCGCGCGCCTGTCCACCCTGGCCGCTCCTGGGCTTCGCGCCACACCGGAACGCTTACAGGATGCATTGCGCCATACCGCCCGTCTGAGTGATCTTCACCGGCTACTGCTGCAATTGCTGCTGGAACGTTTATCGGTGATCGAAAGACAGCGCGAGATTCTCAATCACACGATCGCGCAGGCTCTCCACGAACACTCAGCAGCGCTGGCCCGGTTGGTGGAGATTCCCGGATTCGGCATCAACTCCGCGCAGCAGGTCCTCGCGGAAGTGGGGCCACAAGCAGCAACGTTTCCCTCGGCTGCCCAACTGGCCTCCTGGGCGGGCGTCTGTCCCGGACGTCACGAAAGCGCCGGCGTGTCCACCAGCAACCGTTGCCCGAAAGGCAACCGCACGCTACGCCGTGTACTTACCGAAGTCGCCCTCGCCGCCGTAAAGACAAAGGGCTGTTTCTATCAGTCCCTGTACCGCCGCCTGGTTGTTCGCCTCGGCCATGCTAAATCGATCTGGGCTGTTGCCCATCGCCTCTGATGCCTCGTCTGGAAAGTTCTTCATCAAGGCGTCGCCTGCCCCGAGCACAGCCCTTGCCCCAATACCCTCGTGGCCAAACAACGCACCAACCGACTCGTCCGTCAACTCCAATCGTTAGGCTATGCCGTTCAACTTACCCCGATCGAGCCAGCCCCAGCGTAGACAGTTTTCGACCGTGCGGAGGTAAAGGTGGCGGCGATGGCAAGATGCGCAACGTCCTCGGCAGCAAAGGCGCGGGTCTCGCCGCAATGAGCAAGGCCGGTGTGCCCGCCCTCCCTGCTTCACTATCTCCACCGAAGTGTGCAATCTCTACTTCGAGAATAACAACCAGGGCGCCGCAAGAAGTCGACAAACAGATTCACGACGCTCTTCAAAAACTGGAAAATCAGATGGGGAAGAAACTAGGGCAGGGCGACGATCCTCTGCTGGTAGGCGTGCGGTCCAGCGCGAAGTCTTCGATGCCGGGCATGATGAACACGATCCTGAATCTCGGTCTCAATGACGAATCAGCAGAGGCCCTGGCCCGCAAGACTGGCAATCCGCGATTCGCATATGACCGCTATCGACAGTCGCAAAGCCAAATCAGAGTCGAACTCGAAAGATCTTCAATTCATCATCAGCGAATATAAGAAGCTGGCGAAGAAAGAAACTGTCGCACGCGACCACGTTACACCAAATCTTAATTCGCTTAAAGGCGAGGGTTTTCCACCATCGCCGATGGGGAAACTAAATCGCGATCACAAGACTGCTCAACTCGAAACGGCACGGTCAGCGACGGGGGGATCCGTAGTGGTCGGCGCCTCAGGGAACCGAATCATGGGCACGTTATCCCGCCAACTCGTTTATAGGGCGAAGACGCGCAAACGCTGGTCGCGCTAGTGGTACAGTCGCTCATGCCATTGTTCGCCCAACCGCTGTATACATAGGGTTGATTAAGACAAACGAAAGTACACAAGCAGCCAATCCTCGGACCCTGGGGACCTTGAGGGCCCTGTGG
>JBAUUG010000360.1:0-4554 GCA_049582585.1 Bryobacteraceae bacterium
CGCTCATCACTTCCGTGATGATGCCGAGTCCGCTCTCCTCTTTTGCTTTCCGCAGCAGCTTTAAACCTGCCAGCTCCATGCCTTGAAAGTCATAGGGCGAAGTGCGAGGCTTGAACGCTCCGCCGCGCAAGAATTTCGCGCCGTGCATGGCCACGAAGTGGGCGGTATCGAGAATCTGCTTTTCACTCTCGATGGAGCACGGGCCGGCCATCATGAGGAACTCGTCACCACCGATCTCGATTCCGTTTGCCACGATCCGCGACTTCGCGGAACGAAACTCCCGGCTGACGAATTTGTACGGAGCGGAAATGCGCACCACTTTGTCGACCTGCGGCATGGCTTCGAGCGATTCCAGGCAGGCCGTTACATCACCCAAGCCGACTACGCCGATCACGATGCGTTCCTCGCCCTCGATGGAATGCACTTTGTACCCGAACTCGCGGATGCGCTCAAAGACCGCTTCGACCTCCGCTTTAGTCGAATGAAGTTTCATCGAGATGATCATGTAATCCTTCGGAGTGCTGTAGACATACAATATCGAATCGCGACGCCGATTGGGTGGCTGACGCTCGGGAAGCGTGAGCGACTCTAATCCAGTAAGGTCAGCGGTGAATCACTTTCGCGCCGCACTTGGGTTTGCGTACAAGCCTCGGGCTGCTTTTCGGGCCGCCAGCGCAGGGGTTTCGTGCCGTGGCGGAATCGGTGTCCGGAAAAGTGATCGTATTGCACTTCCACCACCAGCTTCGGTGCGAGAGGTTCCCATTCCGTGCTGCGCTCCGTACTCCAGCGGCTGGGTCCGCCCGGAGCTAACCCCGTGAAGCCGGGAGGCTCGATCAACGATTCGAGTCTTTTGGTCAGTGCCGCTTTTTCCGCGATGGCCAAGCCGGAACAGAATCCGACATGATTCAGCAGGCCGGCATCATCGTACAAGCCCAACAGCAGCGATCCCACGAGCCGGTTCTTCGCGCCATAACGGAAGCCGCCAACCACCCAATCCGCGGTGCGTAGATTCTTAATCTTCAGCATCGAGTTCCGCTCGCCGGAAGCATAAGGGCGGTCCACGCGCTTGGCGATGATTCCATCCAGCGGGCCTGCCATTCTCTTGAACCACGATTTGGCGGTATCGAAATCTCGAGTTCGGGGCGAAAGCCGGATTCGCTTCTGACCGCCAAAATAGTTTTCGGCAAATCGCTCGAGCTCGGCTCGGCGCTCATCAAGAATCCGCCCCGTCAGATCCACGCCGCGATCGTTTACCAGCAGGTCGAAAACGAGGAGAGTGGCGGGGGTCTCGGTTGCGAGTTTCCTGATCCTGCTCTCGGCGGGGTGAATGCGCTGCAGAAGTGCGTCGAAATCGAGGGTTCGCTCCTGAGTGATAATCAGCTCGCCGTCGATTACGAAGCGTTTCGGTTCCAGCTCAAGAAGCGCGGCTTTCACTTCCGGAAAATAGCGCGCCATCGGCCGCCCCGATTTAGACATGATGTCGAGGGTTTCTCCATCACGAAAGGCCAAGCAGCGGAACCCATCCCACTTGGGTTCGTAGTCCCACTCCGCGCCCGTCGGAATCTCGCGCGCGGTATCAGCTTCCATCGGAGCGTATTCAATCGGCAGAGGCAGGCTCATATCAAGGATTCCAGCCGGCAGCGTGAGCCCTGCCGCAGAGTTGGTTCAAACAAGTCTCCGACCTTATCAACCCGTCCGGGCACGGTGTCCATGGTCAGGTGGGACGGGTCGATTCCGGCGTCTACTTCTTCCCACGTTACGGGCGTTGAAACCGTGGCCTCCGGACGTGGACGAACCGAATAAACGGAGGCCAGAGTTCTTCCCCACGCATTCTGGTTGTAATCGACCAGAACATGGTTGGCGGGACGATGGGCGACGCGATATTCAGCCGTAACGATGCCGGGGTGTTGCTTAGCCAGTTCTAATGCGATGCGCTTCGCCACGCGCCAAACCTCCTTCTGAACCGGGCCACGCTCGACGGGCACATAGATGTGAATGCCGCGCGATCCGGTGGTCTTGGGATAGCTTCGAACATTCCTTTGCTCGAGATAGGCCTTGACGAGAAGCGCCACTTCGCGCACTTGCGCGAACTCAGCCGGGGGAACCGGATCGAGATCGAAATGCAGGAAATCAGGACGGTCCACATCATCGCATCGCGCATACCAGGGGTTCAGATCGATGCAGCCCAAATTGACGATCCAGAGCAGGGAAGCGAGATCTTGCGCAATTGGAAAATCGATAATGCTGCCGGATTTGTGCTCGATGGAGCAGGTCTCGAGCCAATCCGGCCGATAGGAAGGCGTTCTCTTCATGAAGAAGAATTTCCCTTCGATTCCGTTCGGGTATCGCTTCATCACCATGGCGCGGGCCTTCAGATGCGGAAGCAGGGCCGAAGAAACAGCCGCGTAATACAGGAGAAGATCGCGCTTGGTTTTCCCGAGATGCGGCCAAAAGACTTTTTGAAGATTGGTCAGCGCCACCTTTTTCGTCCCGCACTTCACGTCGCACGATTCAACCTCGGCTGGAATATCGAATCGCATCAATCAATAGTTCCGCGACTGATCTGGCCATCAATCATGCGCCAAATGTTTCGGGGATTCGCATTCTGCAACTCGGGCGGCAGCAGGTGCTGCGGAAAGTTTTGGTAGCAGACCGGCCGCGCAAACCGGTAGATCGCCGCTGCTCCCACGGAAGTAAATTTTTCGTCTGTAGTTGCGGGATAAGGCCCGCCGTGATGCATCGCATATCCCACTTCGACACCGGTCGGAAATCCATTGAACACCAGCCGTCCAGCTTTGCGGCTGAGAATTTCAATCAACTCGCGATGATCCGCTAACTCGTCCGGCGTTCCATGGATGGTCGCAGTCAGCGTGCCTTCCAGTGAATTGGCGATTAGAAGAAGCTCTACCTGGGATGCGCAGCGAACAAGTATGGTTGCCGGGCCGAAAATTTCTTCGTGAAGTTCCTTTTTGCCGAGCCAGGTGTCTGAGTCTGTAATTAGAACGGCGGGCCTTCCCTCGGCGCGATCGGGACTGCTTGCATGAGACGACAGATGCGATTGAACGCCCTGAATCGCCGCCACTTTCTGTAGTTTTTCCGAATAGCCTTTGCCGATAGCGGCGTTGAGCATGGTTCCCGGCGAGGCTTGCTCGAATCGCTCGACCAGATTTTTGCGAAAGGTTGGAAATGCATCCGCATCGGTGGTGAAGACAAGGCCAGGAGAAGTGCAAAACTGGCCGACACCCAGCAAAACAGAGCGAAAAAGCCCATCGGCGATCTTCTCGCCTTCGCTCTTCAGCGCGCCGGGAAGAATGAAGACCGGATTCACGCTGCCCATCTCGGCGAATACGGGGATGGGGTCGGGACGACGCGCAGCCGCATCGAACAATGCTCGTCCAGCTCTTTCAGAACCAGTGAACGCAACCGCTCTGGTTTTTGGATGAGTCGCGAGAGCGAGGCTGACCGCGGGGTCCATTCCGTGCAGCATCGAAAACGTTCCTTCAGGCATGGATGCGCTTTTGACTGCTCGCACGATCGCGCCTGCCACCAGTGCCGAGGTTCCCGGATGCGCCGGATGCGCTTTGACGATGACCGGATTTTTCGCAGCGAATGCCGAAATGGTATCTCCGCCGGCAACCGAAAACGCAAGGGGAAAATTGCTGGCTCCAAAGACGGCAACCGGACCGATGGGTTGAAGCATTCGACGAATGTCCGGTCTCGGCAGCGGTTTTCGATCCGGCAAAGCAGGATCGATGCGCGCATCTACCCACGACCCCTCATTGACGATGTCGATGAACAGGCCGATCTGATTGAGCGTTCGCCCGCGCTCACCTTTGAGCCGCTCCGAATCAAGCGCCGTCTCCTGAGCCGCCTTCCCGATAAGCTGATCGCCCAGCGCCAATATCTCTTCCCGGACGGCGGCTAGAAAATCCGAAATGCGCCCTGCCTCGAGCCTGCGAATCTCGACCGCCGCCCGATCCGCCAAATCGAGCGCTCGATTCACTTCATCTTGGGTAGCCTCGTGAAACTCCGGGTCAATCGCTCGACCTGCCTGGGGATCATACGCGCGAAACGTCTTCTCACCCAAACTGGAAAGCTCGGAACCTAGAAAGTTCTTACCGTGTATTTCCATATCTGCTAGCCAGACGCTGCGCTGCTCTTCCTCAATTCCCGTTTCGCGCTCGCGACATCCGGGGCGGAAGGCAATAGCCCATCCAGATGTGTCACCTCAAGCATCCTGCGCAGGTTTGGACTCACCGCAACCAGCCGAATCGGGCATCCCCGCTTCGAAGCGATCGAGTAAACGACGGTCAGTTCTCCTAATCCCGCACTATCCGTAGCCGTTATATCAGCGACTCTGAGAATGATCCCGGCGAGCTTCGTGTCGGCCAGGAGATCCCGGACGGCATCTCGCAAGCCCTTGAGCGAGGGGCCCAAGGTCAAAGATCCCGTTACGTCGAGAATCGCAAAGTTATCTTCAACGCGTCGCGCCAGATCCAGGGGCATATTTTATCCTTCGGGTAAAAATCTATTATCCAAATGATGCTATAGGAC
>JBAUUG010000361.1:0-8549 GCA_049582585.1 Bryobacteraceae bacterium
GCAATAGGTGAATCAGCAGCAGCGCGAAGAGATACATCGAGCCCGCCACAATGAAAAGCGGCGCGTACGATTCTTTCGAAAAATCGAGCCATCGGCCAATGATGGGTTGCGCCAGCATGCCTCCGACGGCTCCGCCTAGGCCGCCCAAGCCGACCACGGACGCAACGGCGCTTCGCGCGAAGCAATCGGAAACAACTGTATAGAGGTTCGCCGACCAGCCCTGATGCGCCGACGCAGCTACGCTGATCAGCGCCACCGTCAACCACAGGTCGCCGGCGGTTTTTGGCACGAACATCACCACTGTCACGCACACTGCGCAAACCAGCATGGCCGTTTTCCGGGCCGCGCCCACTGCCCAGCCATGCTTCAGCAATGAAGAGGAGAGCCATCCGCCGCCGACCGATCCGATATCCGCAGCTAAGTAAATCGTGACCAGCGGCGGCCCTAGATGGATGAGGTCGACGTGGTACTTCAGCTGCAGAAATCCCGGGATCCAATATAAATAGAACCACCACACCGGATCAGTCAAAAATTTGCCGAGCAGAAACGCCCAAGTTGCACGCCGCGCAAGCAAAGCCATGTACGGAATCTTCTGCGCCGCGGCTTGCTCCTGGTCGGACCGAATCAGTTGAAGCTCTTTCGCAGAGAGACGGGGGTGCTCTTCGGGTTCGCGATAGAAGACGGCCCAGATAATCGCCCACGACATGCTGAGCGAGCCGGTAAATAAGAACGCGGAGTGCCATCCGAAATGGGCCGTCAGCACCGGCACGGCAAGAGGGGCGAGCACCGCTCCGATGTTCGATCCACTGTTGAATATGCCGGTTGCCAATGCGCGCTCCCGGCGTGGAAACCAGTCGGCCACGGTCTTGATCGCGGCCGGGAAATTGGAAGCCTCGCCCAATCCCAAACCCAGGCGCGCCAGGCTGAACTCAAGCGCGTTGTGCGCCAGTGCGTGGCTCATGGAGCAAAGGCTCCAAAAGAGCACGGCAACGGTGTAGCCCACCCGCAATCCAAGCCAGTCAATCAGGCGGCCGGCTATGGGCATCATCAACGCATACCCGAGTTGAAACGCGGAATTGATCAATCCGTATTGCGTTTCGTTCCAGTGCAGGTCGTGAGCGATGGTGGGCTTCAGAATGCCCAGAACCATGCGGTCCATGTAATTGACTGTCGTTGCGTAAAACAGGAGGCCGCAGATGTACCAACGGAAGTGCGCGGCCTGGCCCCGAATCACAGGCCCAATTCTATCGGGGAACGCGGAGGTGATATTCTGCGCGTCGGGTACTTATGAGCGAAGACGGCAAGAGTTCTCGCCGGCGATTCCTTGGAAGCACGGCTCTGGGAAGTCTAGGGGCTGCGGTCAATCTCGAGGCCAAACAGCTTTCGCCCTCCGGCCGGATTGCCGATTCGACCATCGATTATCCGCGCGTCTTTAGCGGGAGACAGCTCGCCATGATTGCTTTCCCGCTTGGCGGCGTGGGCGCGGGAAGCGTCAGCCTGGGAGGACGCGGTCAGCTTCGCGATTGGGAGATCTTCAATCGAGCGGATAAAGGGAACAGTCTCTCGTACGCGCTACCGGCCATTTGGGTTCAAGCAGGCGACAGCAAACCCGTGGCTCGGGTCTTGGAAGCGCGATACCAGCCGCCGTACGAAGGTCAGGACGGGCTCGGCTCGCAAAATGCACCCGGTCTGTCGCGGCTGGCCTCGGCTCGATTCACCGGCGAATATCCGCTCGCGCGCATTGATTTTGAAGATCACGCGCTGCCCGTTCAGGTCTCGCTCGAAGCCTTCACGCCATTCATCCCCCACCAACCCGACGACTCCGGCTTACCGATTGCCGTTCTGCGCTACCGCATCGAAAATACCGACTCGCGTAAAGCGCGCGTTTCCGTCGCGTGGTCTATTGAGAATCCGGTGCGAAGTCAGGAGAATTCACCAGCCGCTGAAGACAGACGGAGCAATGTGTTTCGAGCGACGGACACTCTTTCGGGCCTGTTCATGATGAATCCCGGAATTTCCAGCACAGATCCATTCCATGGCAGTTTCGTTCTAGGTCTCCTGAATCAAGGTGATGGAAAGCTGACCTATCTGCGAGGATGGCCGAGTGGCCGATGGTGGAATTCTCCGCTGCTCTTCTGGGACGATTTCTCCGGCGATGGCGAGCTCGGGACGGATGAGCCCGCGTCTTATCAGCGAGGCGAAGACTCAAACACCGCGGCGCCTACAAGTTCAGTCGGCGCGCTTTGCTTGACCCGCGATCTGCCGCCGGGGGGTTCGGGTGAATTCAAATTTCTCATCGCGTGGCATTTTCCAAATCGAACTCCGGCCCGCTGCGGATGGAAAGCGCCCAAGGGAGAAGAGCAGACAATCATCGGCAATTGGTACTCAACGCGATTCCGAGATGCATGGGACGCGGCGGAATACGCCGCGGCGCATCTCGAAGCGCTGGAAAGGAAAACCAGGTTGTTCGCCGATTCTCTGCGAGAAAGCACGCTTCCTGCCGCAGTGCTCGAAGCGGCCTCGGCGAACCTCTCCACGCTCGCCACGCCCACTTGCTTTCGCACAGCTGACGGTGAGTTCCACGGCTTTGAAGGCATTGACGACAAGCTCGGCTGCTGCTTCGGCAACTGCACTCACGTCTGGAACTACGAAACTGCAACCGCGCATCTATTCCCGACTTTCGCCCGCTCTCTGCGCAGATCCTCGTTCGGCTTTTCGATGGATGACGCGGGCGCGATGCACTTCCGCCAGCTTCTGCCCGACGGTAAGGAGCGCAGCGGTTTCGCGGCCGCTGACGGCCAAATGGGACAGATCGTTCATGCTTACCTCGATTGGATTCTGTCGGGCGATCGTGATTGGCTTCAGAATCTTTGGCCTCGAATCAAGAAAGCGATCGCGTTCGCGTGGATTCCAGGAGGATGGGACGCCAATCGCGACGGCGTAATGGAAGGCGTTCAACATAATACCTACGACGTTGAATTCTATGGACCCAACCCTCAGTGCGGCATCTACTATTTGGCTGCCTTGCGTGCTTGCGAGGAAATGGCAACCGCCTTAGGCGACTCGAGTTTCGCGAGCGATTGCAGGCGTTTGTTCGAAAGCGGCAGCAAGTGGATTGACGCCAACTTGTTCAGCGGGGAATTCTATGTGCAGCAAGTCAGGCCATATCGCAACGATCAGATTGCGGCATCGCTGCGCAGCTCTATGGGCGCGGATGACCCCCAACATCCCGAGTATCAAGTAGGGCAGGGATGCCTGGTCGATCAAATGGTGGGTCAATATCTCGCGGCGGTGTGCGGATTGGGTGAGCTGTTGGATTCAGCGCATATCGGGAAAACGCTCGAATCCATTCATCGCTACAATCACAAGCCGACGCTCTACACCCATAATTGCGTCGAGCGAACATTTGCGCTGAACGATGAATCGGCGCTCGTCATTTGCGATTACGCCGCGGCGCCTCGCCCACGCATTCCGTTCCCCTACTTCGCCGAAGTTATGACCGGATTCGAATATTCGGCGGCCACGCACATGCTCTACGCCGGAATGACGCAGCAGGGAATCGAGGCGATATCCAATATACGGGGCCGCTATGACGGTGAGCGGCGTAATCCGTGGGACGAAGCCGAGTGCGGCCATCATTACGCGCGGGCCATGGCAGCCTGGTCGGGAATTCTTGCGCTCAGCGGATTTCACTATCACGGAGGGGAGCGAAGTTTGAATCTGTTCCCGAGACTATCTTCAACTGATTTCAAATGTTTTTGGTCGACCGGAACCGGTTGGGGCTTGTTTACTCGCCACGCGAATAAAACGCTGGCTCAGGTACGCTTGCGTGTACTCTCGGGTGATCTGCCGCTTCAAAGCTGCAGTTTCGAAGGCGGCTCCGGCGCGAGCCGTCTTCTTTACAATGGAAAGTCTCTGGCTCATAGGTTAGAGCGTGGCCCGAATCGCGTGACCTTTCATCTTCAAGAGACCCTCGCTCTTAACGAAGGAATAGACGTCCTGTTTGAGGTTCGAGCATGAGTGCAAACCCGTGGATTGTTCCAGTCGGAGGGTTTCTCGGAGCGGGCAAGACGACGCTCATCATCTCCGCCGCGCGCGTGCTTCGAAACCGCGGAGTACGGGCGGCTGCAATTCTCAACGATCAGGGAGGCGGGCTCGTTGACACGGCTCACGTGCGCCGTAATGGAATCGGCGCTTCAGAAGTAGCGGGCGCGTGCTTCTGCTGCCGTTTCTCGGAGTTGATCGATGCCGCAGAGGAATTACGCGCTCTGTCCCCCAACGTAATTTTCGCCGAGCCGGTGGGTAGCTGCACCGACCTGTCGGCGACGATTCTGCAGCCGCTGAAACAGGATTTTCGGGATCGCTACCGGGTAGCGCCGCTCACGGTCGTGGTAGACCCGGGGCAAGCCGGCGAATTTGCGCAGCCTGAGCGCGATCGGGATCTCGGTTTTCTGTTCGACAAGCAAATTGGTGAAGCAGACATTGTTGCTTTCACTAAATGCGACCTGCACGAATGGTTCCCGCCGCTGTCCGCGCCCGAGATACGATATGTGAGCGGCGCGACGGGTCAAGGAATCAGTGTTTGGCTCGACGAGGTCCTTTCAGGATTGCTGCCTTGCGGCACGAGAATTCTCGACCTCGATTACGTCCGCTATGCGCAAGCCGAAGCTGCGCTGGGCTGGCTGAATTGGAGTGCATCGTTTCGCGCCGATCAGCCTCTTTCAGCTTCGCAGCTGGTTGGTCCTCTCATCGACAATTTGCAGCGTGCGCTGACCCAGGCTGGAGCGAAACTCGCGCATCTCAAAGTAATCGATGAGGCGGAAACTTCGTACCTCAAGGCAGCCGTGACTAACAACGCCAGTGAACCAATTGTGGAAGGTGATCTTATTGCCTCGCCCGAATTCATGCATCATTTGCGGGTCAACCTGCGGGCCGTTCTTGATGCCCCGGAGCTGGAGAGGATCTTTCGAAGCGAGCTTGCCAACCTACGCGGCTTGCGTAAGGACGAAGTGCTTCAATGTTTCAGCCCCTCGCCGCCTCAACCGGAGCGGCGTTTCGCGAGCGTGTTCAGCTAATGCGCGGCCATCGTCGCCCGCAGTTTATGTTCCGCATCCGGACCCCAATACGCGCAATCGAGCTGCAGAAACACCGACGTATACGGAAGCGTCATGTTGGTCTTGATGATCAGCACGCGAAAAGTCCGGCTGACCTGATCGAGCTTTGCAATGATTTGCTCGTGAAGCATCGAATTCCGCGGCCGTTTCTGCAGCAAACTCCCCAGTTGTTCCCGGTACGCTGAGATTCCGGGAGCGTCCTTCTCTCCGAGAAACTTCAGTTCTTCATCGGTGTAGACAATCGGGGTGACGTGCTTGGAAGCGGATAGGTCGGCAAGCACTTCTCTTAGAACGGAGATCTGATCTGCGCCGGACACGATGGTCTCGATGCCATCACGCGATTGGGCCGGGTAGGCGGAATCCGCAATCACGATCCAGTTGCGATGCCCGTAAAGAGGAATTCGGGCTCGAAGCGTCTCAATCCAATTCGTGTCCGAAGTCGACTGGAGAGCGGGTTTGGGGCCCGCGAGAGAGAGCGCGGCGATCGTCAGCAGGGGGAGTGAGTAGCGGAATTTCATCGCTGAGGCTTGCCGAGCACATCCATGGCTAACGGGATTGTACTCAATGCGCCGACCGCCAGCAGGGCCCACCCGGCACCCTTCCGCGCGTCAGGACTGAGCTTATCGGCGATCAACAACCCCAAGCCCACGCCAAGGGCAGCCCGAGTGAAGCCAATCAACATGATTTCAGGCATGGTTAAACTTTTCTCTTTCATCGAAAATCTCCTTTGCGTTGCTTACTTTCTTATTCGCTGCAATTCCCATTTCGCATCTATCGCGGCTGCGCCATTAGAAACCGGGGCAGATTGTCGCTGATTCGTCCAAAGGCTCGCGTGAGGCTGAGCTTTGCGACATCGTGGGCGAATACCCCATTGATGTAATCCAGTTCCGCGCCGGCGACGGATTCCTGCGATTGCACTACCTCTATGTTGTCACTCACTCCAGCGTCGAAGCGCTGCCGGCGGTAGGCTTGAGACTTCGTAGTTGAGAGCGAGTACTACGTACACGCGCTCGGGTTCAAGACAGATTGGGAGTATCGCTTCTTCGTCGCGTCGGTGTCATTCGGCTGCTGTAACATCTTTTTGTCTGAAGGCGATCAGGGGAACCCTGGCATGTGGATTTGGATCGGCGTGAGTGAACGTACCTCGGTTTCGCTCGGATCCAAAGAATGAGGAACCGATTGGTGAATGGCTCGATACTCGTGTGGAGACCGCAAGGTGATGTCGACGGACGGGGGATGGACGCGAATCGAGGCTAGCAGCAATCGCTGACCTATGAACGTTCTCGTTATCGGTGGAACAGGATTTATTGGTCCATATGGGTAACACGAGGGCTCCATGAAGCCGGATGCCAGGTGACTGCCTTTCACCGAGGCGAACACCGGGCGCCCCTTCCGGCGGGAGCTCGCGAGTTACTGCACCCTTCAGCCGGAATGCCGGTGGTGGAGTTTCCACGCGAGGTGATTCAAATGCGCCCGGAAATTCTCGTGCATATGATTGCCATGGGGAAAGTGGATGCACATGCCGCGACAGAAGCATTCGGCGGATCTGCGAAGCGCTTCGTCGTCCTTAGCAGCGGCGACGTTTACCGTGCTTACGGGAGATTTAGCGGCGTTGAATCG
Source organism: Bryobacteraceae bacterium (assembly GCA_049582585.1). Lineage (GTDB taxonomy): Bacteria > Acidobacteriota > Terriglobia > Bryobacterales > Bryobacteraceae > Bog-105. Next base: position 6,735 of record JBAUUG010000361.1, read on the forward strand.
GGACCCGTCGAGAATGGCCTTTTGACTGAAGATTCTGCTTTGCGCAATGTGCTTTACCCGTATCGCGCCCAGGCTAAATCACGCGAGGAGTTGGCCTATTATTACGACAAAATTCTCGTAGAGCGTCAATTTTTGCAGGGAACAAATGTGCCTGCCACCATCTTGCGCCTACCGAAAGTCTACGGCCCGGGTGGAAACTCGGATCTAAGATCTGTTTACGCCTACCGAAAGCATTCCAATTGCGGTGGACGCATGGGTATGTGGAGAACGTAGCTGCCGCGATTGTGCTGGCTGCTCTACATCCTCAGGCCGGTGGGCGAGTTTATAATGTAGGAGAGGCGTATACGCCCACGGTTGGTGAACGTCTCGCTACGCTGCCGGGCTCAACAATCGAGCCAGAGGACGATATACTCACAATTTCGATCAAGATATTGCGTATGACACAACTCGGATTCGGCGCGAATTGAAATATCAAGAGCCGGTTGCGTATGAAGAAGGCATTCGAAAGACGCTGAGCGCCAACTCGCCTTAACCGGCCTAGGTTCGAATAGTTCTCTCCAGTCTCGATTGCTGTTCTCGAAGGTGGTTCGAGCGTCGTAGGCTGCCTGGCAAGCCCGATGCAACTGGAAGTGCAGAAACGTTAGGGCGGACCCCGTCGCATACGTCTGCCAGGCGGGGTTCTGCGGTCTTCTAAGAAACGCCCGGCAACGCCTGCGCGGAGGCTTGGCAATTTCTGGCCAGTATCGACCAAGCACCGCTTGGCTGCCAGGCTTAAAAGGAATAGCGCAGCGAAAGCTGGAGGTTTCGGGCAAGATTACTTTTTCCGGTCACTTCACCGAACTGGGCCGAAGTCGGATTGAAGTTCGGTCCACCTGTTTGGTTAGTGCCTGCCCAATTCGGATGATTGATAAAATCGTACGCTTCGGCGCGAAACTCGAACCAGTTCTTCTCGTTCACAGGAAACTTCTTGAACAGCATCAAATTCCAATCCTGCAAACCAGGTCCGTAGACCGAGTTACGCACGCCCGGTTGGAGATTGAAGGTACCCGCGGGCGGCGGAGTGGCCGTGGCTGTGAAATACTTCGGCGAACCGGCATTACCCTTAGGCCCGGCAAAATCGCCAGTGACCACCGGCGTCCCGCTTAGAACCCAGAACTGACCTTCCGGGGCGCCGCACCCGAAACTGCCGAACTCTCCCACCCCGGCAAAATCGTTGTTTGTTCCAATGCCGCAGGGTGTACCGGTCTGGAATTGGCTGGCGCCGCTGATTTGCCAGCCGCCCAGCAACTTGCCGCCTATACCGCTTTGGTTCTTGAAGAACGGCAAAGCGTATTGATAATTGACGATTAAGATGTGACGCGTGTCGTATTCCGACGGGCCCCACAGATTGCTTGTGTTGTAAGTATCGGGAACAATATCGCGATAGTTCGAGCTGTTGTCCATGCTCTTGGAGAAGGTGTAGCTGACGCCGAACATGGACCCGGACGTAAAGCGCCGGTTCCAGGAGACTTGCAAGCCGTTATACATCGAGTTCACAACGCTCTCTTCTTCCTGGATTTCGGCAAAGCCTTTATAGGGGCGCAATTGGTTCACGTTCATTCCAGGATTCGCCAGCAAAGCCCCTACCGTAGGCTGGTTAATATCGTACACATCCCAGCCATGGATACCGCGATGTCCTACATAGGCCACTGACAAGACTGTGTTCCAGAAGGTTTGCCGTTCAAAGGTGAAATTCCAGTTCCAGGCCTCAGGCTGCTTCAGTTTCGGGTTCAAGCTGGTGACCGTGATCGCCGCGCCTATACCACTGACCAGGGC
>JBAUUG010000362.1:0-10731 GCA_049582585.1 Bryobacteraceae bacterium
GAGTGATACCGGCGGATTCTTGACATCGAAGGGTATGTCGCCTATGGCATGATCGACCGCTTTCGCGTCGCAATCGCCGAGCTCGACGGCGTAGTTCCAGGCAGCGGCCGGTGTGATCTGCCAATCGGCGGATTTTTCAGCATATTTCTTCAGTTCCGACCATTTCCCCTCGAGCGGAAGCGAAAAGACCAGCGGCCCTCGCTCGAAAACGGCGGAGTTGTGATACCAGTGGCTGACCCTCGCCTGCCTCGGAAAATCGAGCGTAATCCGATCGCCGTCTTTCCAGGTTCGCGCTACGGTTTGAAACGCGGTCGACGCCTCCACGTGCGATGCGGTCCCGTTCACCGCGACATTGGCGCGTCCCGCCCAAGCCGGCACTCGAAAAAGCAGAGGGAAAGTGGAAGGCTGAGCAACGTGCACGGTAAACTTCACCGTTCCGCGAAACGGGTAATCAGTGTCTTCGTCAATTGCGATGTCTACGCCGTTTAGTTTCGCGTGCATGCGATTAGGCGCGTAAGCGACGGTCACGAAGCCGCCGTTCGGAGCGGCCATCCAGAGACTCGAAACCAGCTTTGGCCAGCCTTGGTGAAAGTTCGCTGTACAGCAGCCGAAATTGGGTTCCAGTCCGAACAAATTCGAATCCGGGCCATTCGTAGACCAGCCGCGATGTGCTCGGGTACAGGCGATCTGGTTTGGCTGCTGATCGTATTGATGCGACCACATGTCATTCGAGAGGGTACCCGGCAAAGCGTTGTACGCGACTTTCTCCAATCGGTCCGCGATGCGCGAATCACCAAGAACCGCGAAGGCTTGCTCGAAGGAAAACATGGTCTCGACGACGGCGCAGAGCTCGATGCCCTGGGATGGATCGGGTCCGGCCAGATGCTCATCGCCGCTGAACATGCCGTTGGGCAAACCGTGATATTTGTCGAGCATTGCCAATTGGCGATCGAGCTCATTCCGGTCTTGAGCGCTCCCGCTGAGCAGCCACCAGACCGGTGCGGCCTTGAGCGCCATCGCATTATTCACCCCATGCGTCTGCATGGCTGCATCCGATAGAGGCTTACCCGGCCCCAAACCCAACTCTTCGCGGGTCTCTTTCGAAGTGTATTTGAAATCCGCGAACTGCGCTTCCCAGTCATAGCCTTGCCGATGCAGGAGCTTCGCCAATTCGAGAAGATTCTTGTCGCCGGCTCGATTGTAGAGCCACAGGACGGAATAGACATTGTCCTGCCATCGGTACTTGCCCCAATCCCTGAGGGGCCGGTTCGGCAATTCGCGCAGCTCGTAAGCGAAATACTTCTGCATGAGCGGGATCACCCGCGGATCGCCGGTCGCCTCCTGGTATTGCGTCAGAACCTTGAGCATCACCATGCGCGGCCACCAATCGTCATTGCTTAAAGGCCCGATCTGACCGTCGGGACGTTGATGATTCAACGTCCATTCCACCCAGGGCTGCGCCTTTTTTATCAGCTTGGGATCGTTCAGCTCATAGGCGAGCGGCAACAACCCGTCGAGGTAGTATGGCCCCCGCTCCCAGGACTCGCCAGTTCCACCGAGCCAGCCGCTGTTCGGCCCAACATCGCTCCAGAACTCATCGAGGTGTCCGGTGAGACCGGCAGCTTGAATTTCGAGTTGATGCCGCAGCCAACCTTTGGGCTCAATCGCTCCAAGCGGCAGCGGATTGAAGGCATTCGCCTGTAGCGGAGCGCGATTCGCGACCGCGCCTCGCGAAGGTGCTTCAGAAGTTTGGGCGGCAACCGGCGGGCCGACGCAGACGATAAGGACAACAATCGCTGGAACAGAGTTGAGTGAAAACATGGATCAGCGAATTAGAAGGTGAGCTTCGCGCCCACCTGTAAGTTTCGAGGGTTATACTGCGAAGTCACACGGCCGAAATTTCCATCCGGCAGATTCGAATCGACTCCTTGCAGATTGACGCGGTTGAATACGTTGTACACCTCAAACCGAAGCTGGAAATTGAGCCGCTCATACAGCTGTGTGTTTTTCAAAAGAGCGGCATCCCATTCGTTGAAGCCGGGATTCTGAAACTGATTCACCTTTTCATTGCCTTCTTGGCCTAGAGTGGGCTGCGTAAACTGGCCAGGCGAAAACACGCCTTGCAAATAAGCTTGCCGGCTGGTTCCCATTGAATAGTTGGCGCTGTTTGGATAATCGTAATTGAAACCGTCGGCGTTGTAGTCGCCGCTTCCCGGCTGGAGGCCGACGATTGTTCCGGTTGATCCAAAGATCGGCTCAAACGGAGCGTTCGTGAATACGGTAAACGGATTTCCACTCTGAAGAATTGCCGTACCGCTGATTGACCATCCGCCTAAGACATGACCGAACAAGCCATGGCCTGAATTAATCCCGGGTAAATCATAATTCCAGGAGAACGAGAAGCGATTCGGTGCGTTCCAAGGCGACGGCCCGTAATATTGCGATAGATTCTGGAAAGTCGGATACACTTCTGTATCGTCCAAAGACCGTGAACGCGTGTACGAGGCATCAAAATATCCGCGGCGCGCGAAGCGGCCTCTGACATCGACGATGAGCGCATCGTATCTTGCCTCCGCGTTATTTTCGGCGTAGTTGATAGCGCCGAAGCTGGGATTAAGCCGCGTTGGTGAAGTGCTGTTGTGCTGAATCAGATCGCCGGCGTAACGATTAATGTCAATGCCGTATGAGGTGTTAGTCACCTGTCCGTACCCGGTGATCAAGTTGTAGGATTTCGACCCGGAGTAGCCGACGCTTCCCACGAGACTTCCGACCAATTTGTGTTCGAGCGTGGCTGCATAATTGAACGTAGTGGGCGCGATCAGGCTGGGATCGATTCCACCGACACTCAACTGAACGCCGGTTAAGCCCCCTTGCGGAGTTAATGTGGTGGATGCCAGAGCAGGGTACGGGAAGCCGAAGGGATATTTGTTGCTGGTTCCAAAAGCAAAGATCGGCGGGGCGGTTGTTGCATTCGAATAGAAAGTGGGAATGATGTAGCCCGGCGGATTGGCATTCAACCCATTCTCGTCGTTTCCGAGAGTCGGGAAATCGTGGTACATGCCGAAGCCGCCTCTGAGAACCCAATTCCCGTTGTTTGCAGGGTCCCAAGCCACGCCAAAACGGGGTGACCAGACGTTATCGATAGGCCCGGTGAACACATTGTTGACTTTCTTCATGACGCCGCTTGCTACCTGCTGGTCGAAGCTGGATCCTGAACCCAGGAAGAAGTTCGAGAGGTTTGTGCCCTTGAGGGAGGGATATGGATTTCCGAAATCATCCCAGCGGATACCGTAGTTCAGCGTGAGGTTTGGCCTGATTTTCCAAGTGTCTTGGGCGAAGATACCGCCCGTGGTCATTGCATAGCCGTAATTTCCCGCCTGAGGCTGGCCCGTGAGCGGGTTGTAGGAGAGGCCGCTCTCACTGAATGGTTGATCCTCCACTAGATCGAGTATGTTGTTGAACTGGAAGTTTCCCTGACCGCGCGCACCGGCAAACAGAGCGACGTCGTCGCCGTGCCATCCGTCATAACCGAATTTAAGCGTGTGATTACCCTGAATGCGCGTCAGAACATCGCGCCAGTGATAACTATGCTGGATGAAGTCGCCTGAGGCGAACCCATCCCCAAAACCTGTTCCAAGCCCGGTAACGCTCACCACAGGAACTTCGAAGTTGCCGGTTGCGGGGGAAATACCCTCTACGCGGAGAAAGGCAAACGCCGCTTCGTTGAGCGTGGTGGGGGTGAACGTATGAGTTTCATTCACCTGGAGGGAGTTCGTTGTGTACTGGCTGGTGGTGGCGAAGGCAGGACGCACGGAGGGTCCACCGGTACTCAACGTCGTGCGGAAGAAATTGCCGTAAATCCTGTCATTGGTGTAGTACTTGTCAATACGCGCATTCCACTCGAGTGCGTTTCGATAGTCGCTGGCATTGAATATTCCGTTATCGATGACGGGAAGGCCGCAGGGCAGGAATGCAGTGGCAGCCGTGCCGCACGTGGTTGGGAAAAGCTGAGCCGCGGTTTGCGAGACACCGGTGATGGTCGCGCCGCTGGCCGGGTAAGTCGTAAGGAGTTTCGTTCCCACCGTGCCTGGAAAAGCACTGGCCGCGAAGTTCGTAAACTGCGGCGATTCGAAGGTGATCACGTTATTGCCGGTGGACGTCAAGGAGCGCAACGGCTCGATGCCGAAGAAGAAAAAGAACTGATGATGAGGAACGATGGGCCCCCCGATATTAGCCGAGATGTTGTTGCTGTGGAACGGCGCGTAGTTATGGACGAACTCAGTGCCCGCCCAGAAATTCTGATACGTGAAGTAGTCGCTGGCGAGCCCGTGAAATTGATCGCTACCCGATTTGGTGGTCATGGTCATCTGGATCGAACTGGCGCGGCCATAGTCTACGGTGAACGTGTTTACCTGGATACTCGCTTCCTGGACCGAATCGGGATTCGGCACCAAGTTCAGCACGCCGGGCCGTATGTTGCTGGTGACGTCCAAACCGTCGACGATAAACATGTTTCCATTGCTGCTTCGGCCGTTGGCGCTGGCATCGACTTGGGTTTCAGTTGAGAAATTATCGACAGCCGAGCCTGGGCTGCCGAATCCCGCCACGCCCTTGCCGGTGACGCCCGGGGCGAGGGTCACCAGGTTGATCATGTTTCTGCCGGGAAGCGGTAAGGCAGCCAATTCCTGAGTTTGGATAGTCTGTTGGTTCCGGCTGTCAGCTGTATCGATGACTGGCGGGGCGCCGGTCACCTCTACTGCAGTCGATGTCGAGGCCAGCGTGAGTCCCACAGGCACGTTCAGATTTTGGCTGGTCTGAAGCGTAACTGGAACGTCTGTTTTGACAAAACCCGGAGCGGTTGCCGATATGGTGTAAGAACCTGGAGCTAAGCTCACAAACCAGTAGTTTCCCGAGTTATCGGTTGTAGTGTCCTGTTTTACTTGCGTGGCGTTATTAATAAGAGTGACTGCCGCGTTGGCTACGGCGCCTCCACTCGGGTCATGCACTACGCCCTGCACGCTGCTACTGAATTGCCCGAAACAGATTGAAGCAAAAAGGCTAAGCAGCAGGAGCCGAATGTAACGCTCAAAGCAGCCTCTGTTCGACATGGAATTTCCCTCCCAGGCACGGTGTCCGAACGCTCGTCTGAGCCGTTTGGGGAACGTGCAGCGATTTTCTAAGCGCTTAGACTCCTTTCCTTGGAACTTATTTCAAATTTTTGACTGGGGTCCGTTTCGCTACAGTGAGAATCGGCTCAGAAGGCAGAACAGATGGCCAAGATAGACGATGTCGCCAGGCTCGCCGGCGTGTCGACCGCTACGGTTTCAGCGGTCATTAATGGCCAGAACATCGTCAAGGCCCAAACTCGAATCAAAGTTGTCAAAGCGATAGAGAAGCTCAATTACCACCCGAATCTGTACGCACGGAGTCTGGCGCGCGGCAGGTCGGCATTACTGGGCGTAATCATTTCAGATCTCAATAATCCGTTTTTCGCGGAGATCGCTCAAGCCGTGCAAACCGAAGCTCTGGCCCGGAAATATCAAGTTCTGATATCGGCGACCCAATTCTCGGTGGATCGTTTGTCCGATATCGTCCGGCACATGATTGGGATGCGGGTGGACGGGCTGGTGATCATGACCTCGGAAATGGATGAGGCCATTGCTGAATCCATGCGCCGAAAGAAAATACCCGTGATTTTTGAGGATGTCGGCACAGTGGATAAGACAACCACCAACTTGCGCATCGATTATGAGGGCGGCATTTTTCAGGCGGTGAACTGGCTGGTCGGGCTGGGACATCAGCGGATCTTATTCGCGGCAACTCACCCTGACATAGTGGGGCCGCGGAAATTTCTATCGCACCGCCTGCGCGCGAAAGCCTTCCGGACTGCGGTTCACGCGTTTTCAAATGTCCACGCCAGTTGGATTGATTGCCCGGGCGCTGCCTTCCGAGCCGGTGTAGAGGGCGCATCCGAAGCTCTTAAAAAGCACGATTTCACTGCGGTCGTCGCAAACGCCGATCCGGTTGCTTTTGGATTGCTGCGAGGTTTTCGAAATGCAGGAAGAAAAGTACCTCAAGATATCTCCATTGTCGGTTTCGATGACAACCCAGCCTGTGAGCTCACCGACCCAAGGTTGACCAGCGTGGCGGTTTCTCGGCAGGCGATTGCCTCATCCGCAGTAGAGACTCTCCTGGGCATGATCGAGAACGATTCGCCCGGCCGCGAGATTCATGTTCCAACGGAACTGGTGATTCGCGATTCTGCGGCGGCTCCGTCAACTCCAATGCAAGAGCCACGCAGCAGCAATCAAACCGGCGATGGCGGCGATCATAAGCGCTCTTCGCGATAGAGATCTTGCTAGAGGCTTACGCTCTGCGATTCCGATCAAGTTGCCTCCTAAAACCAGGAAGCTCATGAATACCCCGAAGGAGACGTTTGGCGGCAGATGCGGCCTCCAGGCGCATCCCAATCCGTAGAGGAAGACTCCGCCCGTTCCAAAGAATCCCATGAGGAGAGCCAATCCCCAATTCCGCGGGGCATCCCTGGACCAGAACAGCTGGAGCGACTGCGACCTCGAAGCACAAAGCAATCCAAAAGGAATTGCGAATGAAGCCGCGCCAAGATACAACGGCAAAGCCAGCAGGATAGGAGCGAGCGCCGGCGAGTAACCGGACCGGGTTAAAGTCTCTATGGCGTGAAACTCGAAACTGAAAGCGAGTCCGTAGGTGGCGGATAAAACGCCGGCGATTGCTCCCACCATCAAACCGTTCTTGAATGAAACAACCCAGATTGGAGTGGGCAGCGGCGATTGTAGATCGTCTCCAGCATGCGCTAAACGGGCCGAAAGCGCTGTCGATAGAAGACACATCAGTAAACCTGCGGCAAAAGCGAAAGGATTATCAGGCTGCGATACTGCTCTAAAAAGCAGCGGCAACAGGGCTCCGGCCAAAGTGGCGATGCCAAAGACGAAGGAGTAGGCGAATGACGCGCCGAGGGCGGTAAGGGCCAGCCCGTAGCAAACGCCGCCAATTCCCCACGCGATGCCCCACAAAAACAACACTGGCCAGCGGCGTCCGGAAATTTCCGCGGCTATTTGCCAGAACGATAAGGGCGGGAGCGCGGCCCAGAGCAAAGGGAAAAGAATGCTTGCCGCGATGGATTGCGCTACCCACATCTGTTCCCATCTCCAGCCGCGAAAACGGCGCACCGGCCAAGCGAAGAGGGATTGAGTCAAGCCGGCCACAGCCAAAATGGAGAAAGCGGCAGCCTGACCGTGCAAACTCGCAGCTTAGCAGCGATGGCCGGCGCGCTAGGATGAACTGAAAACGTGCATAGAAGTTTGGCGCTGCTCGTCGCGGGCGGCGTGGCTTTGTGGTCACAGCAGACGGATACTTCGGGAGCCGTCATCTCGGCGCTGCATGCGGGCAATTACGCCCAGGCGAAGCGAATCTCGGAAGAGGAGCTAAAGCAGTTCCCCGGGGATGCACGCTTGTGGACCCTGAATGGATTGGCGCTGGTCCATTTGGGGCAGGGCGCGCAAGCTTTGGCGTCATACCAGCAGGCGTTGCGGATCTCCCCGAGCTATCTTCCCGCTCTAGAAGGCGCGGCCGAAATCGAATATAAGGACGGGAGCCAGGCCGCGGCGCCTCTTCTCGAACAAATTGCCAAGGCTCATCCGGAGGACAAGACCAGCCACGGAATGCTGGCCGTGCTCGCGTTCAAGCGAGGGGATTGCCAGACAGCGGTGGAGGAGTTCGGGCGAAGCGAACCGCTGATTGATTCCCAAGCAAGCCCGCTACAGGAATATGGGTCCTGCCTGGTGAAAATCAATAAGCCGCAAGAGGCAATCTCGGTTTTTGAGCGGATAAGCGAGCTTCAGAGCGGCGATGAAAGAGCGCGCTACAACCTGGCGGTTGTTCAATCGCTGGCGGGGCGGTATCGGGATGTGATCCAAACGCTCTCGTCGTTTCCCAATGTGGGCGCCAATGCCGGTTTCTCCGATCCGGATGTCCTGGATCTTTTATCGGAAGCATACGAAGCGACATCAGACACCCCTCGAGCCGTTGAAAGCTTGCGTCGAGCGATTATTGCAAACCCCGACGATGCCAGGTATTACGTACATTTCGCGGACATCTGCCTGACCCACGCTTCTTACAAAGTCGGCGTGGACATGCTGAATGCGGGTCTCAAATGGTTGCCGGGCTCCGCCCCGCTTTATGTTGCGCGAGGAATTCTACTGATACAACTTGGGCAGTACGAGGAAAGCGAAAGTGATTTCTCCAAGGCGGAACAGTTGGACCCGAGTGCTGAAGCAGGTTCGGCAGCCCGGAGCATGGCTGCGCTGCAACAAAATAATCTGGCGGAAGCGGAGGCGACGATACGGGATCGCCTGAAAAGGCAGCCTGACGATTCGTTCCTGTACTATTTGCTTGCCGAAACGCTCGCGCGTAAAGGAGCTACGGTTGGAACCGCTAATTTCCGTGAGGCCCTTGATGCGGCTTCGAAGGCGGTTAGGCTGCGGCCTGATTTCGCATCAGCGAGGGATGTGCTTGGCCGGTTGTATCTGCAGGAGGGTAATATCAACGAAGCCATTGAGCAGAGCCGGTTGGCGGTCCGGGCCGATCCAACCGACCAAACTGCGCTTTATCACCTCATCCTGGCGTTAAGAAAGACTGATAAGAAAGATGAACTGCCGAAGCTCGGAGCGCAGCTCACTGCGTTAAGGGAGCAGGCACGAAGGAGAGAGAACAGTGAACGCAAATACGCGCTGGTCGAGCAGAGTACGACGGCTGGGTCGATTCCTAAGTAGGAGATCCTGAGCTTCTGAAAAACTCAGGATTTGGTCTCGCCGGTATCGGCAGCCCAGTCATCGGCAGGTACGTCGCCGATATTCGTCAGGCCTAAGCGGCCATCAGTGGCCTCGACACTCTCGATGCCGTCGGTATCGCGCAACTCCTCTTCTAAATCGAATCCGGCGCTCGAGGGATGGCGGATGGAACTCGTGCCGCCGAAACTGGTGGGATCGGCGGTTGGGTGACCAGGGCCGGAGCCCATTTCGTCGGGCCGGGCTTCATTGTCGCCGGTATCTTCACGGTCCCCGCGCTGGATAAGGCTGTCATTGGTGGCCACATTCAATTGACGGGCCGAAAGTGCGACATTGTTTCGTCAACAAATAAGGACCGGACCGCAGTAACATGATAAAGGCGCCTGCGAGGCCGCCGAGATTGGATGCCCGAAGAACGGTCTATTTCGCTCTGTGCCTGAGTCTCTCTCCAGCTTGGGCTGGCGGGATTGCTCAATCTGCGGAGACTGCATCGTTTTCGCCCCCCAGCGACGCTGAGCAAACGCGCTTACTCGATGCGATGCGGGAGTATGCGCAGAAATACGTCTCGAATCTCCCGAATTTCATTTGCGTGCAGGTTACTCGGCAGTTTGAAGCGGGGAGAAAACCGAACCGCTGGCATAAAGGCGATAGCCTTACTTCTAAACTTGTCTTCAATCACGGCCGCGAAGAGAGGGCTCTGCAGCTTGTGAACGACAAGCAGGTCACGCCGGGCATGCGGCGCTGGCGAACTCCGCTCACCACCGAAGGCGAGTTCGGAATTCTGCTAGGGACGGTTTTCGGTTCCATGAGCAATACGTCGTTTGTTTGGAGCCGCTGGGAAGTCGTTGGCGAGACGCGGCTTGCCGTATTTGACTATTCCGTTGACGTAGCGCACTCGACTTTGAAACTCAGCCTGAGCGATCTGGCGCACGCAATCGTGCCGTATCATGGAACAGTTTATGCGGATCCTGTTACCGGCGCGATTTGGCGCATCAGCAGCGGCACAGCGGACATTCCGCGCGAGGTGAAGACAAGAAGCATTTCCACGATAATCGATTATAAAGAAGTGGTTATCGGCGGGATAGCATACTTGCTGCCTGCGAAAGCCAGCATATTGCTGGTGACCGACGACAATCATGTACGGAATGAAATCGAGTTTACGGGTTATCGAAAATTCGAAGCGGATTCAATCATCACCTATGCTTCGGATGAGACGGGAGGAAACGCTCAGGCGGCGAATTCGGCGGCTCCCCACAATTAGCGTCTCAGAAGCGGCCCTGGGCCTCACAAATGTGCATTCCTGGAATATACGGTTGGCTGTTACATTAGGTTATGGCTGTCTCGGAGGAAGGGACCGCAGTTCTGCGTGATCTGAAGAAGAATCAGCACGCGGACACGCCCGCCGTCTTGCGGGCCCGCATCGCGGAGCTCGAATGCACGGTCCGAAAACTTGAGAGCGACCTCTCCGCGCGCCAGCGGGGGTTCTTTGATAATCCGGTCCCGTCCATAATCTACATACCAGCTTCATTCGAAATCCTCGAAGCGAACGAGAGTGCGCTGGCTCTCTACGGGTACACCCCGCAGCAAATTCGCTCGCGCATGCTGATGGACTTGTTTGCGTCTGAAAGCCATCGCGATCACCCCGAGCTGCTGACAGAGCTGCGGAAACCGGTGAACGCCATTGGACCCTTCGCGCACCGGGGTGCTTCCGGACAGGAACTCATCGTCAGCATGGTTTTCTTCAGCTACGGCGTGAACGGCATGGACGCGCGGATGTTGATGATCCAAGACGAAACCGCGCGCCACACTGCGGAAGAAGCATTGCGCGCGGAAGAAGAGCGTTACCGGGAGCTTTTCGAGAACGCGAACGATGTCATTTTTCTGCACGATCTACAGGGCAATATCC
>JBAUUG010000363.1:0-14007 GCA_049582585.1 Bryobacteraceae bacterium
GGGCGGATTTCCCGGAATATCCGGAAGAGTACTCGGCCCTGGGAATCCGGATCGGCGTGAATTATTTGATCTACGCCATGACGCACTAATCTGGAGATGGAATTTTATGAGCTTGAAGCGCACTCTCATTTATGTCGGCTCGCTCCTTGCGTTGGTTTTCGCAATGAGCGCACGCGATACCTTGAACGATGATCAATTGAAACTGCTGCAGGATCCCGGCGGCTGGGAGTACATTACGCTCAGCGACGCGGATAACGGGATACAAACCGCCCACACGTGCTTTGATGGCCGGCCGCATCCTCAGGAATGCAGCGGCACTCTGACGCTGACTCCGGGTAACACCTTCGTTCAGAGCGTTCATATTCACGGCCAGGACGTCGAGCGGCATGGCTCATATCAACTGGGCGGTGACGGCCTTACTTTGGTCGACGAATTGGGGACCAAGGACGGCCCTTATACGCTGGACCTCAATACGCAAACGAAAATGTTGATCATGCACATGCCGCAAGTGCGGATTGAGCTGATGCTGGAGAAAGAATACCGGAAGCTTCGTGGAAGAGCATGAGATTTATTCGGTCCTCGGCGAGCAGGGATTTCAACGGCTGATTGCCGCGTTCTATCGGCAGATTCCCGAAGACGATATTCTGGGACCGATTTACCCTAAGCATGATATTGCGGGCGCCGAGCAGCGGCTTCGCGATTTTCTGATTTATCGCTTCGGCGGCCCTCAGCGCTACATTGAGCAGCGCGGACACCCTCGGCTGCGCATGCGGCATTTCCCGTTTCCCGTTGACCAGGCGGCTCGCGACCGCTGGGTGCAATTAATGGCCGCGGCATTGGAAGAGATTGAACTGCCGGATGAAGCCAAGCGGATGTTGAGAGAGTACTTTGATTCGACGGCGACGGCGATGATGAATCGCCCGTGAGAACGGGATTCCTCAGGAGGCCAGTCGCGCGGCGGTGTAACAGATATCTGCAAACATTCCGGGAAATATCGAGCGCCGACGAAGTTCTCGGCGCGATGGACCCCGAGGATCGCTGGGCCTGGGAGCGGCGCGTAATCGGCTATGAAATTCAAGAGATCGCAACTGAGCTCAACGTTACCGCCGATTGTTTATCGACACGAATGAGGCGCGGTCTACGCGAGGCAGCGCGGATACTCGGCCTCAGGTCTGAGGGACAATAGCGATTCGGAATGGCGGACACATCAGGCTCTTCGGGAGAAGAGCGTCATCTTCTCGATCTCCTAACAAAATCAGCGCTTAATGATTACCCAAACCCCGAGCGGATCGGCTGTCCGGGCCAAGAATTCCTTCGTACACTCGCACTTAACCACAGGTCAATTCCGCTGAACGATTCCCGGCTCGATCACGTCGTGCATTGTTCTCCCTGCTTTCGCGAGCTAACCGATTTGAAATCTGATGCGAAAACGCATCGGCAGAGAGTCTGGGTAGCTTCTGGCGCCGCGGTAGCTGTTGTCATAACCGGCGTGGCGCTTTGGGGCACTGGCGGCTTCCGACGCATCTTGCCATCCACTCATGACAATTCTGGTCCGATTCTGGCTCAAATCGATTTGCAGAATCGTTCCATCATCAGAGGGGCTCCGGCACCCTCCTCGAAGGTGCAACCGATTCTGATTCCGAGTGGGAATCTGAAGCTCTCGATTCTTCTGCCCGTCGGAAGCGAACCCGGTACTTACGAGGTACAGGTGCTGAAGGACGTTGACAAGCCGCTTATCGCGGGATCAGGTCAGGCGAGCATTATCGACGGTATCACCACGCTACACCTTTCGGTGAATACCTCATCTCTGGCGTCCGGAAACTATCTGCTTGGGATTCGCCAGCTCCGCTGGATTGGGCTTTCAATCCGGTCAGAGTCCAGTAGCCTTAGTAACCGCTCCAGCCGTCCGGGCCGCTGGCTGTTGCTGTACAAGGAATGATAGCTGACTACCCGTTCGAGTCAAATTGCTTGCCCCTACACTTGGCAGTCAGCACTAAGCCGCTGGCGCGGCGGACGCTGTGCGTGATGTCGCTTGGATGCTGGTCTGCGAACGAGCTTGCGCGTTCGTGGGATAGGTCCCATCATCTAATCGCGGCATGCGGCGATGGCTCCATCTTTTGAGGCGCAACGGCAAGATCTGAGTGCGTCATTATCAAAAAAGAAGGCTATTGAAAACCCAATAAGCACGTAAGTGGCCGCGTCCGCGGCAAACGCCAGCGCCTCACTGCAAACGGCTCTATCCGCAGTGATCCCGCGATAAACTCACTTTGCTCCGAGGACTTGTTGCGCCGGATCACTCCAGATAGAATCCTAGCGTTACGCGCGACCAACTTGAAGGGGCACGGCAGTTTAGGGGCGCAACGGAAGTTAGTTTCCAAATCGCGCGTGAGCACTAAGCCGCTGGTGAGCCGAGGCTCCGCGTGATGTCGATGGATGTCTCGCTACTCCGAGCTCCAACGCTTTAGGATTGATAGATTGCCGTTGGGAACATGGGCACGAGCCGCCACACGGCGCGTGGCGGGTAGTAGCGCAAGATTCAAGGTCCTCGGGTTTAGAAACGGGCTGCAATCTAGGGATTTCGCTTTCCATCTTTAGTTTACTTGGCCGTCACAATGAGATATGATTCCTCCAAATCTTGACCTCAGAGGTGATTGCATTGCGGCTCGTATCTTGCTCTGGGCTTGGCTATCTGATGCTGGTCTTGGGGCTCGCCAGCCCTCTGTCCGTGCGAGCGCAATCATCCCCCGCCGAAGATCCGCATTTCTTCGTTCAACGAGCCGACCAGCGCTCACGGTTTCAAAGAGCTCTTAATCTCATCGGAAAAACGAGCTTTCCGGTAGGTCGAAGCTTCGCCCTCGTTGCCGGCGTCACCCAGTATCCGAACTTCCCACTGTTGGAACGATCTCTGACGCCGGCCGCGGTGGACGTCGAAAAACTGCAGACCTATCTGAAGGAGCAGGAATTTTTTGACGAGATCGTAGTACTGAAAGACGGAGACATGACGCTCTCCAACCTGAATTACTTCCTCGAGAATTACTTCCCGGATCGCCTGGCCCACTCGCCTCACTCTCGGTTCCTCTTCGCCTATAGCGGTCACGGCTATTCAATCGAGGCTGGCGGCACGCGGCGGGGATATCTGTTAACAAGCCCGGCCACTACACTGACTGATCCGGTGAACAGGCTGGGTCTTGACGTTCTGCGGACTATGCTCGGCCCTGCCATTGATTCGGCGGAAAAGGTGTTGGTGCTGATCAACTCGTGTGACAGCGGTGCGTTCTTGGGCAGGAGGGGGTTCGGCCCCAGTCCGCTGGCCCCCGGGCAGGAAGGGGCACACGCGATTATGGCGAGCATGTCCAAACAGCAGAGTCTCCACTTGGACAGCGTGGGACCGGGCAGCGTTTTCTTCGAGAAACTCCTAGCTGGGCTAGGCGGCCCAGCCGACAAATCGCCAGCCGATGGAGTGGTGACCTATCTTGAGCTGGACGCCTACCTACACCAAGAGATTCCTTTTGCCACAAACGGGGACCAGAACCCCGTCGAAGGCGACATCTCGCGGAACGGCAGTGTGGGTCAATTCTTTTTCCTCAATCGCAGCCGGCAACTTTCCTTTGGCAACGCTCCGCCGTGGAATCCTAAAGATGCTGTCGCTTTTGGTGTCCCAGCGGAGGACGTGCTGGGGAAGGGCCGTGAGGCATACGAGGCCAACCGCTTCACCGAAGCTGTCCGATTGTTCATGCAAGCTGCGGGAGCGGGCAACGGTGAAGCGATGGTCTATTTGGGCCAGATGTACGAACAAGGTTGGGGTGTGACCCCGGATTACCAGCAGGCGCGGCACTGGTACGAGAAGGCGGCGGCAGTAGGTAACGCCCCTGCTATGAACTACCTGGGGATCCTCTTCGCAGACGGCCGCGGCGTGACCCAGGATTATCAGCAGGCGCGGCAGTGGTTTGAGAAGGGGACGGCGGCAGGCAGTGCCGCCGCCACGGAGAACTTGGGGACCCTGTACCGCGAGGGGGACGGCGTGACCCCGGACTACCAGCAGGCGCGGCAGTACTACGAGAGGGCAGCCGCGACCGGCTCCGCCAGAGCCATGGAGGATCTCGGGGACTTGTACTACTATGGCCGTGGTGGCATAGCGCAGGATTACCAGCAGGCGCGGCAGTGGTACCAAAGGGCGGCCGCTGCGGGGGATGACAGGGCAAAGTTACGGCTCAGGACACTGCCTCAGTAAGGGACCTCATGTCCATCCTCGTGGTCTTGCGTGTTTGTGCGATTCTTTATCTAGTCCTGATCATTGTCGATTGGCTTCGGTCGCGCCGATACAAGCGCTTTCTTCTCGAGTTACTGCCGCTGGTCGCCTTGTTGTTCGTGGATGTGCTCATCGTAACGGCCGCCACGGGTTATCTCGCCTTCGGGGTCGGCACCTCGCCGACTATAGTCATTCTCATCATGTTTGGGGCTATTCTTCTGGGCATTGCCGCCCGATACATCTTTTATTTGCAAGCAAAGTTCTCGTGGCTGGACTTCGCCAAACCCCTCTGCATCTCACCGATTTTGTTGCTTCCTCTCATGGGCTCAGTGCAGGCAGTAAAGGATCTACAGCCCACCCAAGTGCTTTCCTTCGCCCTGCTGGCGTTTCAGAATGGTTTTTTCTGGCAGGTGGTGCTGCAGCGCGCACAACCGAGGGCTTGAACGATGCTTGCTCGGCGCCAATTGACTTCCTGATCCTTGCCGGGGAACTCGCACCGCTCCTACAGCCTGATGCACAGCGCTTAGAGCGCCAGAGAGCGGAAGCAGATTTAACTCTTTTTGGAAAGTGAAACAGTTTTGCGTTGTTTGCAGATTTGAAAGTAGGCCCTGTAGCCGGCGTTTTGTTGATTGGTCCGCTGTCGGCAAGGGTAGATCTGCCGCGCACAGATTTCAAATTACCGCACCACGCGCATTTCGGAGAGTAGGGCGGTTTCCGGCGTCTCGGTTTGGTGCATTCACACGTCCCCAGTACAGATCACGTTTTCTGGCAGACTCCGGTCGAATGATTTCAACGGCACTATTGCCGATGCGCCCTCCCGCGGTGTAATACTGCTGCGTCACTATACTGGTCGTAGTAGCTGGTAGTTTAGATGTTTGTTGTAGCAGTACCGGTTTTTCTGGCGGTTCTCGCCGCTCCATCCGAGGCCAACAAAGCACCTTCTCCTCAAGCTCTTCTGCAACACGGGCTGCATTTTGCAGATCTGTACAACTGGCCAGATGCTCGTCTTGATTTTGAAGAGGCTGAGAAAAGGTTTGCGGCTCTCGGGGATATGCGAGGTGCGCTCTATGCGCACCTGGGGCTGATTCGAGCAACCATCGAGCGTCGTAACCTGCCGCGCACGTCCGGAGAACTCGCCGGTGAACTTGAGAACAATAGCCTTCTTGCGTCCGACAAACAGCTTCGGATGTTTTGCCTAATTATCAAAGGAGATGTCGACCAGGAAATCGACACTCGCGCTGCTCGGTCGGATTGGGAACAGGTGGAGGCGCTGGCGCAACGGCTCGGAGATCAGCACTGGCAAAACCGAGCGATGGCCCAAATAGGAATTGAGGCGTTTTACGATCGTGATCTTGAAACGGCACGTAAGAACATTGCAACCGCCGTGGCTGTCGCCACCAAGATCCACGACGTCGGAGCGCAAATCAGGTTCACAACGGTACTGGGCATGGGCCTCGTACAAGCCGCGATGTACGAACGAGCCCTGCCGTACTTCGATAACGCCCTTGCGATCGCCGAGAAAACTCCCGATTCCGGTTGTTGAAAAACTCCGGAAACCACTTGCTCACGCGCGCGGTTCAGAATCGGCAATGTGTGCTTACAGCTACTTACAGAACCACGACCGTTAGGGAGTGGCTGTCCCGCACAGTTTTTCAACAACTCCCGCGCGCGCTACTCGGGAACGATAATTTTCGGCTCGGAAGAGATTGCTGGAGTCTTGTCAGCCGCCGCTTTAACCATGCCTTCCGGATGCCGGGTTGGCTGTGAACCGTACTGGTTCGCGAAGGTCCTCGTGATCTCTGCTCCGAGGAAAAAGATTTGGCCCGAATAGTAGACCCACATGATGAGAACAACGATGGAAGCGGCTGCTCCATACGTCGAGGCGAAAGTCGCTCTGCCCAGGTAGATACCTAGAACCAGCTTGCCGAGCGTGAACAAGAGCGAAGTCACCGCGCCCCCGAGTATCACGTCCCGCCATTCGATTCTCACGTCCGGCATGATTTTGAAAATTGCGGCGAACAGACCAGTGATGACAGCGAAGGAAATCACCGCATTGACAACGTGAAAGAGAACCGCCTCACCGGGGATGAAGGAGGCGGAGAAAGCGCCGAGGGCAGCTATCCAAGCGCTCACCACCAAAGACACCACCAGCAGAAAACCGATCGAAAGCACGATTGCAAAAGAAAACAGCCGCTGCTTGATAAAACTCGTAATCATTCCGAAGCCGCTGGTCTTTGGAGTGGGAACCTCCCAGATGGTGTTCAGCGCGTCTCGAAGCTCGATCAGCACGCCGGAAGCGCTCAATAATAAGGTGATCAGACCGAGAACCGTCGCGATGAGGCCATGAGTGGTGTTTCGCGAGCCTTCGAAAAACGCCTTAGTTGCATTCGCGCCCGCCGGGCCCACCAGAATTCGAACTTGCTGAACGATGTCGCGCTGAGCGGCAGTATGGCCGAATACCATGCCGACAATAGAAACCACGACCAGCAGCAGAGGAGCTAGTGAAAGAAGCGTATAGAACGCCAATGAGGCGCCTAACCGTGTGGCGTTATGTTTGGACCATCCGTCGAAACTGTCCGATAACAGCGCTTTCAGGTCACACCAGCGGAACGAGGTAAGCGGTTTCCGATAACGCCGCGCGCCTCCAGCCGCGGTCGTGATCTCCGTGCCGCTTGGTTCAAGGATGCTCTTCTCGCCGGAAGTAAGCATGTTTCCCTCCGTTAGACTTCCGTCTATTCCTTTTCGTATCACTCCCGCCTGTTATGCTGCGTAGGAGGAGATACAGCGGTGCGAATACTCACAGACTTTATCTTTTTGATACTGTTCTTCGTTTTGCTTATTGTGTGGCTGCTCGCATGGGCCGCGTTCCATGTGGCGGGAGGGATGGTTCACCTCCTGATCGTCATCGCCGTGATTGCGCTGATCCTTCATTTCGTCCGGGGCCGTCGCTCGGTCTGAGCGCTGGTCCCAGGAAACGGCATCAGTGGCCTTCGGCCTCGAGGAAGCGTTCCGCCTCTATGGCCGCCATGCATCCTGCTCCGGATGCGGTGATTGCCTGCCTATAGGTGCGATCCTGCACATCGCCCGCGTGGAACACGCCTCGAATATTAGTGCGCGCTCCGCCGTGGGTGATGATGTATCCATCCGCGTCTAGATCAAGCTGCCCGGCGAAGGGCTTCGTGTTCGGAATGTGGCCTATCGCGACGAAGAAGCCATCCACTTCACGGTCGTATGTCTCGCCCGTCTTCACATTCCGCAGCTTGACGCCGGTTACTTCGCCTTTACTGGCGTCGTAGATGTCCTCCACAGTCGTATTCGTCAAAAATTCGATTTTGGGATTCTTCAGCGCGCGGTCGTACATAATCTTCGAGGCGCGAAAAGCTTCACTGCGATGAACAATCGCCACTTCCGTGCCGAACCGGCTTAGGAAATTTGCTTCTTCCATAGCCGAGTCTCCGCCGCCGATGACCATGATCTTCTTGCCGCGAAAGAAGAATCCATCGCAAGTAGCGCAGGAGCTGACACCGTGCCCAATCAGTTTCTGCTCATTAGGAAGGTTCAGCCATCGCGCCGATGCGCCCGTCGCGACAATCAAGGTGCGCGTTTGGATTTTCTCTCCATGATCCAGCTCGAGGTGGAACGGCCTTTTCGACAAATCGGCATGAGTGACTTGGGCATGCCGGTAGGTCGCGCCAAAGCGCTGCGCCTGCTGCTTCATGTTCTCTATCAGCGCCGGACCTTGAATTCCTTCCGGAAAGCCAGGGAAGTTCTCAACCTCGGTGGTGATAGAGAGTTGCCCGCCGGGTTCGTGGCCCTCCAGCACCAGAGGTTGCAGATTGGCTCGCGCGCTATAAATCGCCGCCGTGTTCCCCGCGCAACCTGAGCCCAGGACCACTACGTTCAGAATGTCATTCATCCCAGGAAATAGTTCGTGACGTGAAACGCCACCCAGGAACCACAATAAGCCAGCGCAAGCATGTATGAGAACTGGAAGATGGGCCATTTCCAGCCGCCCGTCTCACGCTTCACCACCGCGAGAGTTGAGAAACACTGCATAGCGAATGCGAAGAAGATCAACAGCGCGACGGCCCCTGCAGGGCTGAGATCATGATGGATAGCCTGCTGCAGACCCTCCGTCGGCTCCTCGCCTTCGATGCCGTAGATGGTGCCTAAGGTTCCGACAATCACTTCGCGCGCCGCCAGAGACGTGATCAAGCCAATACCGATCTTCCAGTTGAACCCCAGCGGTTTAATCGCGGGCTCAATTGCTTTTCCCACCATGCCCGCAAAGCTGTGCTCGATCGGAGGAGTCTTCCCATTGTGGATGGGCAGGTGAGCGAGCACCCAGAGTACTACCGCCACCGAGAAAATCACCGTGCCGGCACGCCGCAGAAAGACTCTGGCGCGATCGATCAGCCGCAAGCTGAGCGACTGCCAGGTTGGCCAGCGGTACGGCGGCATCTCCAGCATGAAAGACGAGCGCCCGCTCTTCAAAACTGTTGACTTCAGAAGCCGAGCGATGACTATTGCGGCAAGAAAGCCCAAAACGTACAGTCCCAGCATCGTCGCGGCCGGCAAAGAAAGCAGGCGGCCGAAAACTGGGATGTTCGGCACAAACGCGGCAATCACCAGCGTGTAAACCGGCAATCGCGCCGAGCACGTCATCAGCGGCGCAATCATGATGGTCGCCGTCCGGTCGCGCTTATTCTCTATGACCCGCGTGGCCATAATGGCGGGAACCGCGCAGGCGTATGCGGATAGCAGCGGGATGAACGATTTTCCCTGCAATCCGATCTTGGCCATGGTGCGGTCCGCAATCAGAGCCGCGCGAGCCAGATAGCCGGAATCTTCCAGCAATCCGATAAACAGGAAAAGAAGAAGAATTTGCGGCAGAAAGACAATGACAGATCCCACTCCGGCCCAGACGCCGTCGATAAGCAGCGAGCGCCAGGGCGTATCCGGCAGAACGCTCTTCATCCATTGCCCCGACCACAGCACCGCGTGAAGCATGCCATTCATGATCGGCTGCGCCCAGGAAAAGATGCTTTGGAAGACCGCAATCACGATGCCGAGGAAAATGAGCGGACCGGCGATGGGGTGCAGGAAAACGGAATCCAGGCGGCGCGTCCAGAGCGGAGGGGCCGGCGCTCTATATGATGCGCGTACGCCCAGTTTCGCCGCCCATTGCCGGCATTTCGGAACGTCCTGCAGAACCGGAAGCTCGATCTTGGCTGGGGGCGCGTTCAGCCTGACAGCCGTGCCAAGCAGAAACTGCTGAATACGATCGATACCCGTGCCTTTGGTGGCGCTGATGAGGGCCACCGGGGTGTTTAATTCCGCCGCCAGCGCCCCAACGTCCACCTTCCCTCCGCGAACGGCCAGATCGTCGGCCATGTTCAGCAAAATCAACGTCGGCAGCATCAGGCTGAGAATTGGGGCGGCCAGCACCAGATGCCGCCCCAGGTTCGTAGCATCCAGAATCAGGATCACTGCATCCGGCTTCGGAAAATCCGGCCGCTCGCCTTTCAATACATCATGCGTGACCTGTTCATCCTCCGCGCGCGGGTGCAGGCTGTAGACGCCCGGAAGATCGACCAGAAAAACCTCGTGCTGATCCTTCAGCTTGGCCTTTCCCATGCGGTGCTCCACCGTAACTCCGGGGAAGTTTGCGACCTTTTGGCGCAAGCCGGTCAGGCGATTGAAAAGGGTCGATTTGCCTGAATTGGGCGGCCCTACAATCGCCACAATGATAGGCCGGTCGGTAATCGGTCGAGGCGGAAGAATGGCTGGGTTGGGGAGCAGACCCGCTCGGGACACGTCGCTATGGCAGCTATCCATTTAAAGCACTCACCCAAGCACGACTAGATCTGATTCGGGATCCCGGCGCACGTACAGATGGGCGGCCGTATCGTTGCGAAGCGCGACTTCGGAACCATCTACGCGAAACACGCGAGCTCCCCCGCCGGGAGCCTTGGTGGCCGGAATTACCTCATTTCCGGGCAGGAAACCCAGCTCCATAAGGCGGCGCGCGACATCCTCCGGTAGATCCAGGCGGTCTAAGATGCACCTCTCGCCCGTCGAGATATCGGCCAGCGTTCGCGAACCTCGGGCCGCGGCACTCTTCTTAACCCTTTTTCGGTGGGTCATAGATATACGACCATTTTAGTATGAGATGCCCTTGAGTAGCTGTCAACCGCTTGCAATGTAAGAGGATAGTAAAAACTTCAATGGTCGTTTTCGACTGCCGATTGGTGCTATCATCGACGTGTGCTGCGAGAGCACTCGCAACATCCCACACCGGCCCTGGAGCGCGAAGCGGGCGGATCTTACACCCGCAAGGAAGTCTGTCGGCTTCTAAAAATCGATAATCGCCGGCTGAAAAGCTGGGAGCGCCAGCAATTAATCGCCGAACTTTCCGAGTACCGTTTTGCCGATCTGCTTGCGTTGAAACAGCTTGCGCACTTGCGCAGCCAAAACGCCCACCCCCGCGCCATCCGCCAGGCTCTCCAAGGTCTTCGCCAGCGGCTGAAGGATTCAGAGCACCTGAGTCAGGATGTTCGAGTGTACAAGGAGGGGCGGCGAGTCCGGGTTCAAATTGGGAAGCAGAAGATGGAACCGTCCTCCGGCCAGCTTTTATTCGATTTCGCCGAGGAGGAGATCAGCAAGCTTCTGCAGCTGCCTGCTTCGCAAAACAATAGCGGGGCCATCGCCGAAAAAGTGCGCAATAAGATTGAGGCTGACCGTTGGTTTGAGCGCGGATTGGAGCTCGAGCAAACCGGAGCGCCCTACGAGCAGATTATTGAGGCCTATGAAAAGGCCGCCCAGCTTGATCCTAATTCGGCCGGCGCGTTTGTCAATTTGGGAACCGTGTTTTTCAACGGGCACGCTTGGGCCGATGCGGAGACCCAGTACAAAAAAGCGCTGGAGATTGATCCCAGCTATGCTCTAGCGCACTTCAACCTCGGCAATCTTTATGATGAGCAGGGAGATCCCGCGCAGGCTTTGCATCATTATCGGGAAGCATTACGCATCCATCCCAATTATGCGGACGCCCATTACAATCTCGCGCTGCTCCATCAGGGCTTAAACGACTTACTGAGCGCGGTGCGGCACTGGAGATCTTACCTGAAGCTGGATGGCGCGAGTGCATGGGCGCAGATCGCCAGAAGAGAGTTGGCCAAGCTGGAAGCGATGACTGTCGCGCCGGGGGGCCGGCCGGCTTCTTCCAAACTTCAGCTCGTGAAGAGCGAAAAGGCTTGAGGATGAGGCCGCGTTCCTCAGCGAGCCGAAGATTACGTAAGAAGACCCGCTCGAGCTGTCTGCCGGTCGCCGCCATTGTGCTCGCCGCCGGCGCCGCAAAGCGCATGGGACGTCTCAAGCAGCTGCTTCCTTACAGCGGGCGAACGCTGGTGCAGCATGCTGTTGAACAAGCGGTTGAGGCGGGCTTCACCCCGATTATCGCGGTAGTCGGCTCTGATGCCGAGGCGGTGCGTAAATCGATTGCCGCGCAGCCCGTCGAAATCACGCACAATTCGCAATGGCAGAGTGGAATGGGTTCGTCGATAGCAGCAGGTGTCCGCGCGCTTCGTGAAAGCGGTGCTGACTCGGCCGCAGTAGCCATTCTTCTCGTCGACCAGCCGCTAGTCACCTCTCATCATCTGAAGACCATGCGAAATTTGCTGCACAAGAGCGCATCTCCCATCGTGGCGGCCGAATATAACGGCACAGTGGGTGTCCCGGCGCTATTCAAGCGAGAGTTGTTCGCAAAACTGGCGTCGCTCGCGCCTGAAGCGGGAGCGCGTGATCTGCTGCGCAATTCCGGCTATGACATGGCCGCGTTTCCACTCCCCGAAGCCGCCATCGATATCGATACGCCGGAAGATTTCGCCGCGCTTACTTCTTCGGCGTAAGCTTTGTCGGTCACAATGAACCCTACAAAAGTCAAAAAAAATCTAAGTCTTTTAAAATCTAAACGACAACTCAATTGTCTTGACATTGTCAGACATGTTCGGTAATCTAAGGACAAAGGCGGGATTCAAACTGATGACGGCACCGCGTATGACCAGAGTTCAAAACACCCGTAGCGAAAAACTCGATCTTCGGCTGACCCCATCAGCGAAGCAGCAGCTTCAGAGTGCAGCCTCGGTTTCACACCAATCCCTTAGCGAGTTTGTTCTTGAGAGCGCCCTTTCGCGCGCCAATGAAACCCTACCTGATCGGCAACATTTTGGTCTTGATGCCGATCAGTGGGCGGCTTTCCAGGCTGCGCTCGATGCGCCGCCGCAATCTCTGCCACGCCTGGCGACCTTACTGCGTAAGCCTAGCGTGTTTGAGCGCGGCTTGGAGTAACCTGCCTCTTATTGAAAAGCTGCACCGCAGTCACAACGTCGAGCCCTTCGATTGCGGACAGGTTGACCTCAACCGCTTCCTGATCCGCCATGCCCTGCAGAGTCAACAGTCGAATGCCGCGACCACATATGTTGCCCTCGTCGAGCAGGAGGTGGTTGGGTTTTACGCGCTCGTGGTTGGACAGATCGAATATGCAGATGCGCCTGAGCGACTGACGAAAGGCCCGGCCCGGCATCCGGTTCCAGTCATGTTACTCGCGCGCCTGGCAGTTGCGACAGTTTGGCAGGGCAAGGGACTTGGTGCCGGAATGCTGAAGGACGCAATGCAGCGAACCCTACAGGCTGCTGAAATTGCTGGTCTCCGAGCTCTTTCGGCTCACGCGAAGGACGATAGCGCTCGCGCGTTCTATGAACGCTTCAATTTCCAACCCTCACCCACCGATCCGTATCATATGGCTGTGCTCCTCAAGGATGTGCGAGCCAGTTTGCAGGCGTAGCACAGACGCAACATGTCGTTCATGCGCGGAACTCTTCCACGCCCCCCGCCTGCAACGTCTCGAAAAGGGTAGGCTTCCCCTGCCCCTCTCCGAGCCGTCTTTTTGCCATTCGTGGCAATCCGGCGTATCGTTCCTTTACGCTGAAAGAAGGACACGAGGAGCTTCTCCCATGACCCTGACCATCTCCCCTGAAAAAGAGGCTGCCTACCAAGGGCTGGCGCAGGCTCAGGGCCTCTGGGTCGAGTAATGGCTGACGCAGTTCGGTAGATCAGCCGTGCCGTTGCGCCGTTAGATACACCGGATGAGGATGATCGTCCCCAATCCGCCATCTTATATGGGCCGACATGCCGGATGGAGTCCGGAAGCTGACTTCAGATAGTCCAACCTAACGTCCTTTATGTTGTAGTAACCCGGCCCTTATTTTCAGCCTGCTCCCAACTATTCGCGCTTGCGGTTACGAAGGTGGCAGTGACCATCATCATGATGACGTCGGCTCCCCAGCTCCTTCAGCCGGACTAGGCGGAAAGAGTTCTGTTATCGTTTCCATGCGCATAAACAGCCGTCTTGGCGTATCGGGGAACGGAGCGAAAAACCCGTATTCGCTATAGAACCGCTGCGCCTTTTCGTCCTTTGCATCGACGATTACGCCGACAGATGCTGCCACCGTCCGGCTGCCATGAAGCGCCCTCTTCAGCGCATCTATCAAAAGCACCTCGCCAATTCCCTGCCCTTTAAAATTCAGGTTACGCGCCAGTCTGCCCAGCAGCGTCGCGCCTATCACGTCATAGCGAGGCAGGCGAAGCTGTTTCAGCAGCACGGGCGGAATATCGTCGGAACGCAAGCCGTAAGACCCAAGCGTGTAATACCCGGCAAGGCGATTGTCTCGGGACACAAGCACGAACGGCAACGCCAC
>JBAUUG010000364.1:0-12861 GCA_049582585.1 Bryobacteraceae bacterium
CTACCGGCGTATCCATGTAACTGACGTGGTTTGAAATGAAGACGTAACTGGCTTGAGGATCAATTCCGTCGAGCCCCTCGACGCGAACGCGCACGCCGCTCACCCATAGCAAAGCTCTCGCCCATAAACGAGCGACTCGGATTTGAACGGCACCGGTGTGATCGAAAAAGGAGACAACCAGGCTGAGCGTGCCGAAAAAGATCGTCGCAAAAACAATGGCCGGATCGGCGAACAACACCCCGCGCAGGTTTTTCATCAAGCGCCGATCAGCAATTCTCTTGCTTCGCCCACCACAAAAAGGGAGCCGGTAAAGAAAACCGTCGCTTCGCTGGGTGCACGGCGTGCGATCTCAATCGCCTCTGGAATTGTCTTCGCGACAACGGCATTCGAGTGGCTGGTTACATCCAGTATCGCCTCCGGTCTAAGAGCTCGCGGGAAATCAGGCGCAGTGAGGATGAGGCGATCCGCCAACGGAAAGATCTGGCTGGTCACCTCCTCAACGGCTTTATCGCGCATCGCGCCGTACACTACCCATACCGGACGCCCACTGTGAAATTCACGAATATAGCCGGCCAGAGCTGCAGCTCCCGCAGGATTATGAGCTCCATCGAGCACGAAGTCCGGATTTCGCGAAATCAATTCCATACGCCCCGGCCAATGGACATTCTTCAGACCCATCTGAATTGCCGGCGTTGGCACGTTCAACATACGGCACGCCAGGATCGCTGCAGTCGCATTTTCTATCTGATGCCTTCCGGCGAGAGCGCATTCATACATGACATTGCCAATAGAAAAGGTCGAGCGGTACGCTGTGACATTCACTGCGTAAGTACGCGCATCTTCCGTGCGAATCACATCGCAGCCCAATTCACGAGCACGCTCCAAGACCACAGCCTCGGCGATTGCGTGTTGTCTCGCCATCACTACCGGCACGCCCGGTTTCAGGATTCCCGCCTTCTCCGACGCGATCGCCTCGAGCGTGTTGCCGAGAAATGACTCGTGATCGAAGGCAATCGGCGTAATCACGCACAGTTCTGGAGTGACCACGTTCGTGGCGTCCAGCCGTCCGCCCAACCCGACTTCCAAAACGCTAACATCGCAACGCCGGCGAAAGGTCGCCAGAGCCATCGCCGTGACCGTCTCAAAGTAAGACGGATGCGTATCCATTTTCTCGCCAGCGGCGTGAACTATTTCAAACGCCTCAAGAAATTCATCCGCGGTCAACGCAGAACAATTCACTTGGATGCGTTCCGTCGGTTCAATTAAATGCGGTGACGTGTAAAGCCCGGTTTCAAGACCGGCGCTGGCTAGCGCCGCTGCTATCATTGCGGACGTAGACCCTTTTCCATTCGTGCCGGCTACGTGCACAAACCGCTGGCCGCGTTCCGGATTTCCCAACTCAGCCAAAAGTGTTTGCATGTGCTCGAGTCCGAACTTCGCGCCGGCTCTAAGCTCGTTGCCGAGCGAGTACAGATAGCGGACTGAATCGGGATAGCTCACATCACACTCCGCGGGTAGATCCACCGACATCGTAGCGTGGCATACTCCTGCAGCGCCTTGAGTGATTTTAATTAACTCTGCGCAAATTCCGGAGTCATCCAACAGGCGTACTGAGTTCGTACTTGTAATTGAGGTTTGAAAAAACCGAAAGAGGAGAAAGACTTAGAAATGAAAACTAGATTTGTGATTGGTGCTTGTGCATTGGCCGCCGTTCTGGCGCTAGGTGTCGCTGCTCAAGATATGCAGAATGTCCCCATGGTTGGAGGCGCGGCGATGTATCCGAATAAGGACATCATCGACAATGCCGTCAATTCAAAAGATCACACGACGCTAGTCGCCGCCGTCAAGGCAGCGGGTCTCGTCGACACGCTAAAGGGCCCAGGGCCATTTACGGTATTCGCGCCTACTAATGCGGCGTTTGACAAACTGCCGGCAGGCACTGTGGATACTTTGGTGAAACCCGAGAACCAGGATCAGTTGAAAAAGATCCTCACCTATCACGTGGTGGCCGGACGAATCACGTCGCACAAGCTGGAAGCCATGATCAAGAAGGACGGAGGTCAGGCTGAGCTGAAGACCGTTGAAGGCGGGACGCTCACCGCGATGATGGACGGGAACAACATCGTTCTGAAAGACGAAAAAGGAAACACTGCCACCATCACTCAAGCCGACGTCATGCAGAAAAATGGCGTCATCCATGTGATCGACTCTGTTCTGATGCCAAGCTAACCCGTGCGGGAGGCTTAGTCGTCCTCCTTTTGGCCGGAATGTTCGGAGCATTCCGGCCTATTTTTCTCCACCAACAGTTTCAACCTGCTCAGAGCTTCATCCCACTGCCGTGAGACGATGTCCAGGTATTGACGTGCTTGCTGCAGTTGCTTGCCGTCAAACTCATAGACACGTTCGCGACCTTTACGAACTCCCCGCACCAGACCGGCTCGGGCGAGCACGTGCAGATGTTTGGTTACCGCTTGACGCGAGATGTCCGAGCCGGATGTCAGGCGAGTGATTGAAACGGGGCCGTCCGTACAAAGCCGCCCCACCAGCCGCAGGCGCCTCTCATCCCCAAGCGCAGCAAAAATCGACGCCGAGACACTCGCTCTGGATTTAAGCCGCTTGGCTTGCATACTGCTTGAGAGACTCCATCTGCATCTCCCAGCCACGCTCGTTTCCTTCGACCGTCTTAGCCCGGCGCGCCAGTGAGATTCGGTCGAAGCCCGTTTCCCTCACCGTCACCAGCGTGCCGTCTTGCGATTCTTCGAGGTGGAACTCGACCAGCGTGCTTCCATCTTCGTCAACTTCTGCCGATCCGGGATGCCAGCGCCAAGAGAACGTATGCTCGGGTTCCATGCGTTCGATGATCACGTAGAAGCGCGGATTACTGCCGGCACACGGATGCGTAGAAGTCATGTCCACGCGTTTTCCCGGCTCAAAGGAACCCTCCAGGTCAGCGGAGAACCACTTGGAAAACTCCTGGGGAGTCGTCAGAGCGCGCCAGACGCGGGAACGCGGCGCGCGGATCAAAGTCTTTCGTTCAATTTGAGTTGGTTCTGAAATCGTCATTGATATGCAACCTTATAGTTGCAATTTAACACGGCCCCGCAAAAGATGCAACCAGAGAGTTGCATTTTAGAAGTGTTGCAGCGGGCGATGGATTGTCGAGTAACGTACTTAGCGGCGCTTGAGACCTTCGAGTTCTTCCAGTGTGCGCGGCCAGTCGGACCGCAAGAGCTTCGACAGACTCCGATCCGCGAGCACTTTCCCGCCTGTCTGGCAGCGCGCGCAGTAGTTCGTCTCGTTGTCCGCGTAACGAATTCGCTGGATCTTTTCCCCACACCTCGGGCAAGGTTCACCGTAGCGTCCGTGGACCGCCATATTCCTGCGAAACGCAGTCACCTTTTCGGGAAACGCAACCTCCGCCTCTGCGCGCAGGCGATCCACCCAGAGCGCGAGTGTTTGAGTCGTTGCAGTGAACAGCCTTTCCCATTCGTGCGGTTCCAGCTTCTGAGTGAGCAGAACGGGAGACAGTTGCGCCGCGTGCAGGATTTCATCTGAATAGGCGTTGCCGATCCCGCTGACCAGACGGGGGTCGGTTAGCGCCCTTTTGAGCGTTCGGTTTTCGAGCGTAAGCGCGTAGCGAAACGATTCGAGGTCGCTGCTGAAGATCTCAATTCCTCCGGGGTCCACAGAACGCAGACCTTCCTCACCAGTGAGAATGTGCAAAGACGCGCGGCGCTTTGTTCCAGCTTCGGTGAGCACCAGAGAACCCTCGGGAAAATCAAAAGCTGCTAAATTGTTGCGGCCCGCCAGCTTTGCCTCAGGGGGCCGCCAGTGCAACCGGCCTGCAAGCATCAAGTGAAGCACGAGCCAGAGATCGTCTTCTACTCCAATTGCGATGCGCTTGCCGATGCGCCGTATTTCGCGCACCGTGCGGCCTTCCACACTCGTGGCTGGCGGTTGGGCGGTTCGCAGCAAAAAGACGTTCAGCAGCCGCACGTGCTGGAGCGGCTGGCCGATGATGCGTGGCTCGAGTGCGCAAATGTAGGCGGCAATATCTGGCAGTTCCGGCATGCTATCGGGTCGCATGTCGCTCTGGGACACGACAGTTCATCGAAATTCATATCCGGGTTTCAACTGGCAGCGGTATAAGCGGGATTGGTCGGCGTCCACTTTGAGGTCACACGTCGCCCAGGACAGGATAAGATCCGGACCGAGAGGGAACACAATAGGAGACCCGTTCAGCTCAGCTTCGATGGTGGGTCCTTCTGCGGCGGGCGGCAGAGTGAAGTTCATTCCTCCACCGAAAATGGCCGGATAAGAGTGGCGGATCACGTCGGTTGAAAAGGTAGTGATTACCTCGGCCTCGACCAGGAAGGTTGCGGTGTCTGACCAATCAAGGGCCGACACTTTGATGGTGCGATCACCGTTTT
The DNA here is from genome assembly GCA_049582585.1 of Bryobacteraceae bacterium. Classification (GTDB taxonomy): domain Bacteria; phylum Acidobacteriota; class Terriglobia; order Bryobacterales; family Bryobacteraceae; genus Bog-105. The sequence goes on from JBAUUG010000364.1 coordinate 4,431, forward strand.
TAGAGGTTTCCGATTCAATCCGGGTAAAAGGACACGGCCCCGCAATGCAGGACGCGCGGATATTGCGGAACTCATTTCCGGCTTCTGTATCAAAAGACGCCGAGCCAATTTCGGCTTTCCATTTGCCATCAGGCGAGCAAGGAGGATGGTTGCGGCAAGGGAGGCCGCCGGTATTCCCCACTTCAAATGTCTTTGCAAAGCTTCCGACGTTCGTGGTGGTCGTGCTCTTGAGCGAGTATCTGAGCCGGACGTCCGTGATCGCAACTGGCGGGTTATTCGGCTTCGGACCGGCGCCGGAGGAGACAGGCAGCAGGCGCGCTATGTAAATTCGCTCTGAGGCGGGTTCGCTGACCTGGAGATGCTGATAGCCGGGATGGCGGAAGGTAAGCGCGACTGCCTGGCCCCGCTTAATTCCTGGAGGGAGGGTCAGGCGAAAGAAACCCGAGGAATCGGATTTGCCGCTCACCGTTGCTAAGCCGTTAGTCGCGGTAATTTCCGCATTTTCAATGGGCATCTGTCTTCGCGGATCGGTGTCCTTCCTGAGGACTGTGCCTATCAAGGAGGCCGGCTCTCGCGGATGCCGCCGGTACGTAATTGCGATCCCCGCTGCGACGCCCAGAAGCAGGGCGGCCGCTGCTCCAACCGCGACCTGTTGCCCTCCAGTCATCGAATGGTTCCCGGCTAAGATTCTATGATGCCGGATTGGTCTTGGGCGCATCGTCTAAATTTGTGTTGGTGGACCTGAAAACAATGGAAGAGCAGCGTTTCTCCCGCCGCAAACTACTAGGGAGCCTGATGGGGACAACTGCGTCTTTGTGTGGGATGGGGCAAAACATCGCTCCAGGCGTGCAGCAATCCGCTGAGACAACCGAGGCCATTTCACAAGAGGACGATCAGTTTCTGGAGGAGTTAGAGCGGGCGGATTTCCAGTTTTTCATGGAACAGGCAGATCCGGAAACCGGGCTGGTGAAAGACCGGTGTAATGTGCGAGCGGCCGACAAAACTACGGCGGCAAGCCTCGCGGCAACGGGCTTCGGGCTGACCGCGCTCTGCATTGGGCACAAGCGAGGATACATCTCGACGAGCGAAGCGCACGTGCGTGTGGTCAGAACGCTGCACTTTCTATGGGAGAAGATGCCGACTCATCGAGGATTCTTCTATCACTTCGCGAATGTGAAGACCGGCGAAAGAGTTTGGGAATCGGAAGTCTCATCTATCGACACGGCAATCTTACTCTGCGGCGTGCTCACTTGCCGCGAATATTTCCCGCACTCTGAAATTACGCGATTCGCGCATGACATTTTGAATCGCGTGCAATGGAACTGGCTTTCAGAGGATACCTCCCTGCTGCCGCACGGATGGTCGCCGGAGACAGGGTTTTTGCCGTATCGATGGGATTACTACAGCGAACTGATGATGATTTATCTTTTCGGGCTGGGAACTTCGTCGCGGGGATTGACGCCGGAAGCCTGGAACGCCTGGAAGCGAACGACTTTCGAATACGATGGTCTTCGCTATATCGGATCGTACGCGCCTCTATTCATTCATCAATATTCGCAGGCCTGGTTTGACTTTCGCGGCAAGCGAGACCGGTACGCAGACTATTTCCTGAACTCGATTATTGCGACGGAAGTTCACCGGATCTTCTGTTTACAGCTAGGCAAACGATTCAAGGATTACACCGATGATTTGTGGGGCATCAGTGCTTCGGACTCGCAATACGGGTACGTGGCGTGGGGCGGCCCGCCGGCGGTTGGCCCGATTGATGGGACGGTGGTCCCGAGCGCGGCAGGCGGATCATTACCATTTCTTCCCCAAGCGACGCTGCGGGTTCTTAAGACCATTCGATACAAGTATGGGCTAGGCGCCTGGAGCCGCTATGGGTTCGTGAATGCATTCAATCCGTTGACCAACTGGTACGACACTGACGTGGTTGGAATCGATACCGGCATCACCATGTTAATGGCGGAAAATCTACGCACCGGCTTTGTCTGGAGCACCTTTATGAAGAATCCCGAAGCTGAGCGCGCATTTCAACGCGCGGGATTCAGCAATTATTCGATCGATTACCAAGCCGAGCAAGCGAAGTTTGAGGCGCGGACGAGTTGATCTCTGGGGTAATCCTTCGACGCCCGCGCAACGCCGCTGTCGTTGCCCAATTTCGAACAGTGCTTGCCCAGAACTGGAATGGCATTTTTTTCAGATTCGCTGCAGGAACACTTGTCAGAGCATGTCTTCAATGTTTCGTCTTTGGCATCAGAACTGCATTCTGACTTAGAGCGAACCTCTGCGCCTCATGCTGAACGACCTCTACTACGCTTTCCGGCAGCTTGTCAAATCGCCCGCCTTCACCATCGTGTCGATCCTGACGATTGCTCTCGGGATTGGAACGAATACAGCGGTTTTCAGCGTAATGAATGCGGTGCTGCTTCGGCTTCTGCCCGTTCCGAATCCGCAGCAGCTGGTTTTATTCCATTTAAAGAATCAGACCCTCAGAACATCCCAATCCGGGTATGACGACACGTCATTGTCGATGCCGGTTTTCGAGGCGATGAGAACGCGGCATGACGTGTTTACCGACGTAGTGGCCTTTGCGCCTCTGGCATTTGGGAAAGTGCCGGTTCGCTTCGGCGCCGAACCGGAACAAGTGCATGGGGAAATCGTCAGCGGCAATTTTTTTTCCGGTTTGGGTGTTGAGCCATTGCTAGGACGCGGCTTTACGCTTCAAGATGAAGCGCATAGCACTCCGGTCGCAATCCTGAGCTATGGATGGTGGAACCGCCGGTTCAACGCGTCCCGGAACATATTAGGCCAGACACTCTACGTGAAGAGTATCGCGTTCACGATCATAGGCGTAGCTTCGCCCGGTTTCGAGGGCACGGATCCAGGACAGCCGAATATGGATTTCTGGATTCCGATGCAGAGGAATCCCGCGCTGAATCCATGGGGAGAACCGCCCGGAGATAAGACGCTCTACGGATCGCCAGATTTCCTGTGTTTGCTGATGATCGGACGCCTGAGGCCGGAGGTCTCTCCACAGCGGGCCTCGGCAGCACTGACGCCGTTGTTCCGGCGGACGTTGGCTCAAGCCTCGCCCGTCAATCCGAAAGACCGCAAACCGGAGCTTGTGTTTTCTGACGTTCGGGGCATCGGAACTTTGCGCGACGATTACGAACACCCGCTTCATGTTTTGATGACCATGGTCGGATTAGTTCTGCTGATCGCTTGCGCCAATGTGGCCATGCTCTTGCTGCTGAGAAATGCCGCTAAACAACGCGAGTTCGCCCTCAGGCGAGCCCTCGGCGCAAACGCCCGAGTGCTGTTCGGGCAATTATTTTCGGAGAGCTTTCTTATGGTGACGGCCGGTTGCGCTCTTGCCTGGGTTTTCGCTGGCGCAGCCACAGGAGCGCTTACTCGCTGGTCGGGGCTGGATTTCATCATCAAGCCGGATGGTCAAGTTTTGCTATTTACTATTGCAATCTCGGCGGTGGTGGCGCTGGCATTTGGACTCGTGCCGATGCGTGTTGTAAACAGCCTTCCGCTCGCTCTCACATTGAGGTCGTCCGGCGCGGCTTCGAACACGGAGCGGCGTCGTTTTTCGGGGCGCAAGGTGGTCGTGGCCCTGCAGATCTCATTATGCGCGGTTTTGCTCTTCGCGGGCGAGCTGCTCTATGCGAGTCTGCGGAACCTGGAATCCAGCAACTTGGGCATGCGTACCGCGGGTGTTCTGGTGTTCGGCATTACACCGCAATCCGATATTCGGACCGATGCCCAAGCCATCCGTTTGCACCTTAGGATCCTACAGGCGCTACGCGCTTTGCCCGGAGTGGATTGCGCAACCATTTCGGCAGTTCGCCTGGGTTCGGGAGGAAGTAGTAACGATGGCGTATTAGTGGACGGGCAGAACCCGCTTCCCGCAAAGCCATACGCGCCGATGCGCGTCAACGAAGTGGGATCCGATTTCTTACGCACGCTAGGAATTCCACTTCATCTCGGCCGTGACATCGATGAGGCGGATATTCATGGTTCAAACAAAATCGCGATCGTAGACCAGACGTTTGCAGATCGGTATCTGCCGAAAACAAATCCTTTGGGCCATCAAATCGCGCTGTTAGAATCGCCGAGAGTGACATACACGATTGTGGGAGTCTCTCGCACCAGCCGGTATACCGGCGTGAGAGAGCCTGAACGTCCTGTGGCGTATTTGCCGTTCACACAAGTGTCCGGAGTTTCTGAAATGCAGTATGAAATCCATACGTTCGGCGACCCGAATGCGATACTTCCGGAAGCCACCAAAGCAGTGCACAGGATTGACGCGAACCTGCCTTTAGAGGGGCCCATCACACAGCGGGAACAATTCGAGCGAACCATCTCACAAGAACGGCTCATTGCGCGTCTCTCTGTGTTCTTCGGCGGGCTCGCCATGTTTCTTGTTTTGATCGGTCTCTATGGAACGATTTCCTACAGCATGAGGGCGCGATCCACGGAAATCGGCGTACGCATGGCGCTTGGGGCTCAGCGATACGAGGTGCTTGGAATGGTGCTGCGTGAAAGCGCTTTGCTCGCTGTGTTCGGCCTCGCCATTGGTCTGCCGCTCGCGTTTGCGCTTGCTCGCGCGCTGCGCTCAATGCTGTTCGGCTTGAGTTCCGCCGATCCGATTGCCTGCATCGCCGCACTCACAGGCATCGCACTCATCACCGCAGGCGCCACGTTTCTTCCAGCCCAGCGCGCCGCGACGATTGATCCGATCCGCGCTCTTCGCATGGAGTAATTCGTTGCACCATTATGGCCCCGCCTGCCGCGCGAATGAGATCCGCACTCCGGAATGGGCGGGCAGACCGGCGAGTGCCGCGGCAAATTCAATCTGAGCAAAAATACGAAGGTCTGGGTCGGGTATCCGCTCTAAGTATGTGATGCCGTCGCTCCCCAGCAGCTTACCGATCTCATGGAACAGGATACGGCAGGACTGTATGGAGGGCCAGCACTCGCGTACAGCGGCATTCGATTCGAGATCCTCATGAAAAACGTTCATCACCTGATCGAGTGCAGGGTCAAATTGATTGGATCGCCGGGCATTCATAAGAGCATGGCCAAAGGCCATGTCCGCTTCGGAGCCGCCCATGACGAAACTTCCGCCGCATGCCGGCTCGCAATGAGAAGCCGATCGCGCCTCCCAGGCCGCTTTTACCGAATCCATACCGAAGGGGAATAAGGCGGCCGCTGCCGCGAGCTCTGGATGTCGGTCCATCAGCGAATCACCGAGAGCGGTGTCAAGACGCCTGAGAATGTGAAGTATTTCGAACAACTGGTATTGCCGGCCGGACGTAAAACTCACCCGTGCTTCGAGATCAAAGGAAGCCTGAATGGGAGTGTCTTCGGCATTCAAGATGAATGAGACGAGATCTCGGGCACCCTGCAAAGCTTCTTCTTCAGGCAGAAGACTCCAGTGATAAGCGAACAAGCGCAGAAACTCCTGTTGGGAGCGAGTGTGATCTCGCGATTGGCGCTTCGGGAGGGCGGGTATTGCAGTAAGCATTCCATCATGCCAGGCCTGGAGTGAGCGACGCAGCAATGCAATCTTTACGCCGGGATCGGCGCATTCATGCATCACCATTGCGACAGACATGTGAGGATAAACCGATGGATCGCTGTAGCTCATCAAGTGAGCTATGGCAGCATTCAAATGCTCGTGCGCGAGCAAGGTGCGAACAAATTCCGACTCAGTAATGTGCCTGGCAGGACGCGAAGGTTTTCTTCGATTCGCCGCGAGTTCCGGGGCCACTGCTCCTGTAAGCATATAGATTTCACGGTCAAGCGCCTCGCGATCAAAAGGATTTAGGGACAGTTGTTCCAGTTCGTCGATGGATTCGCGCAGAAGGGCGTGAGCCTCGTCGCCATTGAATCGTGTCAATACGCGAGCAATATGCAGATGAGCACAAGCGCGAACCAGGGGAGAAGAATCACGGGCTTTCGATAGAGCGTCGTCAATCAAGTCACGGGCGAGCATGGGAGAAGCTGAGTTTACCAGGGCGGTAACTACGACATTCTCATTGTCCTTGCTTACCGAGGGCAAACTGTTATATTGTTGTCGGTAATCGAGGACATGGCGCTATGAGCAAACCATCCGATCTGGTTCAAAGTACGCTGGATCTCCTTCTCCTCAAAATGCTGGCGCTGGAGCCGATGCATGGCTGGGCAATCAGCCAGCGTCTAAACCACGTCTCGGGCGACGTCTTGCGAGTCAGTGACGGGTCTCTCTATCCCGCGCTTCACAAGCTGGAGCAGGAGGGATGGATTACGGCCCAGTGGAAGACAAGTGACCTCGGGCGCCGCGCGAAATTCTACTCGCTTACGCGGCTGGGACGCCGCCACCTTGAAAAAGAGGCTACCGATTGGGAGCGGTTATCCGGCGCCATTACTTCCGTGATGCGCCTGAAGGAGGCTTAAGCGTGCGTCTGGAACATTGGTTCTACACAATCCCACTTCGGTTACGCTCACTTTTCCGCCGGAAGCAAGTGGAACGGGAACTGGAAGAGGAGCTTCAGCTCCAACTCGCACAACGAATCGAACAAGGAATCGCGATGGGCAAGACGCCGGACGAAGCCCGTTACGCGGCGCTACGAGCGATGGACGGGATCGAGCAAAGAAAGGAGGAGTGCCGCGATGCGCGTAGGACAGTTTGGATCGATTCCATCGTACAAGACTTGCGGCTCGCTCTGCGCACCCTGCGCAAGAGCCCCGCTTTTACACTCACCGCAATTGCAACCCTCGCGTTAGGCATCGGCGCAAACACCGCGATCTTTGCACTGCTTGATGCCGTCCGCCTCCGCAGCCTGCCTGTTCCCGACCCGCAGAAACTCGCCTTAATTCAGATCGAAGGGGGAAATAGAGTCGGCGTCACGCGACTCCCCAACTCGCTTTCGTATCCCGTGTGGGAACAGGTTCGAGAACATCAGCGCGGATTTTCAGGTGTCTTTGCCTGGGTCCCGATACGTTCGAACTCGGCAAAGGCGCGAGTGAACACCTTGTAAATGGCCTTTGGGTGAGCGGCGGAATTTTCTCTACCTTGGGTATCACGCCCGTCGAGGGACGTCTCTTCACCGCGAAGGACGATCGTCCGGGATGCGGGACACCCGGCGCTGTTATTAGCTACGGATTTTGGCAGAGCGAGTTCGGGGGACGCGATTCAGCGACTGGCGGCAAGGTGTTGATTGAAGGCCGTCCGACGGAAATTATCGGCGTCACTCCGCCAAGTTTCGCAGGCCCGGAGATTGGCAAGACTTTCACTCTAGCCTTGCCTCTCTGCTCGGTTGCTTCTTATTCGCCGGACAACGATGCCCTGAGCCGTACCGATTATTCGTTCCTGACGGTTATGGGTCGCCTGTAGCCCGGTTGGACGCTTGCGCGGGCGAAAGATCAACTCGCTTCCATAAGCCCTGCCATCTTCCAAGCTACGCTGCCGGCCGGATATGAAGCATCGCCGCACGACCACTACGTGAAATCGCGGCTTGGAGCGTATCGGCCGGAAATGGCGTCAGCGGCCTGCGCGATACCTACGACACATCGCTCTGGGTGCTGCTCGCGATTACCGGACTCGTGCTTCTGATCGCCTGCACGAATCTGGCTAATCTCATGCTGGTTCGCGCCACGATGCGCGACCGGGAGATGGCCGTCCGCCTCGCGATTGGGGCCTCGCGGTGGCGCTTAATCCGGCAATTGTTGACCGAAGGCTTGGTGCTCGCGGCCACTGGGGCGATCCTTGGAGCCTGCCTTGCGCGCCTGTTTAGCCGGGACCTCGTGCTTTTTCTCACGACACAGCGCGATTCGATCTATCTCGACCTGAGTCTGAATTGGCGCGTTTTGTGCTTCGCGGCGGCGGTTGCGGTATCCACATGCCTGGTTTTTGGACTCTTCCAGCGTTTCGCGCCTCGCGAGCCAATCCCGGAGAAGCTGTTACGACCGCCAGCCGCGGCATGACTGGAAGTCGCCGGCGCGGCTGGTTTCAAAGCACGCTGGTGGTTTCGCAAGTTTCCATTTCCCTGGCTCCTGTTCGGGCTCAGCTCGAATGATCCGCTTTCGTTCCTTGCCGCCGGCTTGTTTCTTGTTGCGATCGCTTTCGCAGCCAGTTTCATTCCCGCCCGCAAGGCCTCTCGGCTCGATCCGCTGACCGCCCTGCGATATGAATAGCGAACGTCGAGTGGGCGTTGACTGCCGAGGCACGCCTATCGCGCGTCGCACTTGAAGGAGGCTTGAATCATGCGTCTGGAACATTGGTTCTACACAATTCCGCTCCGATTGCGCTCACTTTTCCGCCGCAAGCAAGTGGAACGGGAGCTTGAAGAGGAACTTCAGATCCACGCTCGCACAACGAATCGAAGAAGGAATCGCAATGGGCAAGACGCCGGAGGAGGCCCGCTACGCGGCCCTACGT
>JBAUUG010000365.1:0-13127 GCA_049582585.1 Bryobacteraceae bacterium
ATTGCATCGGCCCGCATGTCTTCATCCAGGCGAAGAGAGCCCCCGAGCTCGAACCACTGGATCACTTGCCGAAGATTCGCTCCATCGAAATAGGAGCTGTACACTTTCCCAACCGCATTGCGTATGATTTCGCGCGCCACGGCATCGCCGCCCTTCAATTCCCCTTCGTACTCCAGTTCGAGTTTCCCGGTGATGGATGGCAGGGCCGCGTACAAATCCAAAATGCGCGGAACCGTCTCCGTCTCCTTGGCCCTCAACGCCCGGCGCTCTGCATTCGATACGACATTCTCGAGAACCGTGATCGGCAGCCGTTGAGATACGCCGGAGCGCTTGTCAATCCGCTTATCGTCACGCGCCAGAAATGCAATCTGTTCGATCACTTCGTGGATGTACGGCGGAACCTCCATTTGGACGGGAGATTGCCGGCGCGTCCAGGCTTCCTGCCGCGTGATTGCCATGCCTTGCGATAACGTCATCGGATAATGCGTGCGAATCTCGCTTCCGATGCGGTCCTTCAGCGGCGTGATGATTTTGCCTCGCGCCGTGTAGTCTTCCGGATTGGCGGTGAAGACTAGCATCACATCCAGCGGAAGACGAACCGGGTAGCCCTTGATCTGAACATCGCCTTCCTGCATGATGTTGAAAAGCCCGACTTGGACTTTTCCCGCGAGATCCGGCAACTCATTGATGACGAAAAGTCCTCGATTCGCGCGAGGTACCAGGCCGTAATGAATCGTCAGCTCGTTTGAAATATCTCGCCCGGTCCGCGCCGCTTTAATAGGATCGATGTCGCCGATCATGTCTGCGATGGTGACATCCGGCGTCGCGAGCTTTTCGATATAACGGTCTTCCGCTGAAATCCACGCGATTGGCGTTTCATCGCCTAGCGTGTCCACTCGTTCACAACACTGCCTGCAGATGGGGCGCAGCGGATGATCGCGAATTTCACATCCGGCGATATAAGGCATGCGCGCATCGAGAAAGCGCGTGAGCATTCGCGCTAAACGCGTCTTGGCTTGGCCCCGCAGCCCTAACAGAATAAAATTATGGCGCGACAGAATCGCGTTTACGATTTGCGGAATGACCGTATCTTCGAATCCCATCACGCCCGGAAAGAGGGTTTCTTCGCGATCCAGCTTGCAGATGAGGTTCGTCCGCAGCTCTTCTTTCAGGGTGCGGTCAGGCGCAAGGCGATCGGAAAAGCGGCTGGCGCGAAGCGCGCCCAATGTCCGTGGCAAGTCGGAATGAGACATGAAGAGGCTCGGCGGATTGGTTTTCTGCAGACAAGTCTAGCAGTGTGGCTTCGGCGGCCATCCAATTGTGATATGTTCTCGTTGCGTGAAAAGCCGCGACTCGACATCGGAGGATTATCAACTAAACTGGCGTAAGTTGCAGCAGGTGGGTCTGAACGCCTACGAAGCGCGATCATATCTGGTCCTGGTGGGACATCCGCGGTTCAAGGCCTTGGAGCTTGCCGCGCGCGCTCATGTTCCGCGCCAAAAAATCTACGAAGTGCTCGACAGTCTGGTCGAAAAAGGCTTCGCTCAAGTCGTGCAGGAAAAGACCAAATTGTTCTCGGCCGTCGACCCGAGCTTAGCCATTCCAGCTTATCTGGCGCGCCGCAGCAAAGTGTTGCAAAACGAATTCACTGAACAGGCGAGGCTCGCGACAGGCCTGATTGAGGATCTCCGTCAGGCTTATCTGGAAGGGCAGGATGGGCGAGGCACGCTCGATTTCCTGAGTCTGGTGAACGATCCGACGCAAACCGCCATTCAATACCGGCGCATGCTGACGACAGTCTCGCGCGAGTACGCCGAGTTTTCACGTCCGCCCTTCGCCGTCGATCCTCTGGATGAACAGTTGGTCAAAGATGCGACCGCGCGTGGAATCGCTTGCCGCTTGCTGATTGAGGCTGCGCCTATCACTGAGGAACATCAAGCGCGCTTGAACGAATACCGTGAATCCGGCGTGGCGATACGCTTTCTCGACCGGCTGCCGCTGAAGCTGGCGCTATTCGACGCAAAATGTGGATTGGTGGCTTTGCTCGATCCAGTGTTGACCCGCCCGTCCTGGACCGCAGTAGTGTTCGAACATGCCGGTTTCGCTGAAGCGATGTCGGGATTGTTTCAAAGCTACTGGTCGCGTGGCAAGTAGCATCACTTGTGCTCCTGCTCGTGAGCACGCTGCGCCGAAACCGAGCCGCGCGCGTCAGCAAGCGGTTTTCGGGTTCTTCAACGGATCTTTCAGGCTGTTTGGGAAAGGCACGCGGCGGGCGAGCTCATTACAAGCTGTCCATGCTGAACGCCTTTCGTCCCGATTAGAAGGTCGGCAAGTTCTCGTACGCGCCTTGATTCGCCCTTCACCACGATCACTTCCAAGCAGGTGTCGTGATCGAGATGGACATGCGTGGTCGAAATGATCAAGCCGTGGTGGTCGTGCTGCAGCTCCATCAGCCGGTCGGGTAAAAGCCGGGAGTGGTGATCGTATATCAGCGTCACCGTTCCCACGACTGACGCGCCCGGCGCTTCCACCGCCGCTTTCACCAGTCGGTCGCGAATGAGATCCCGAAAAGCCTCCGACCGATTCGTATAGCCGTGCTTTCCGATAAAACGATCGAAACGAGCCAGGAGATCGGAGTCAATCGCAACGCCGGTACGGGTTAGTTCTCCCATGGAGATTACTTATATGATAATGAGTTTTACGCGTAACACGTTACTGGAATCCGTGTTACCCATTCATGCACATTCCCGATGGCTACCTGAGCCCGTCCACCTGCGCGGCCTTCTATGTCGCTGCCTCGCCTTTCTGGTACGTGGCTTTCAAGCGCGTTAAGAACGTATTGCATACGCGCGCTATCCCGCTGCTCTCGGTATTTGCGGCATTCTGCTTTGTGATCATGATGTTCAACTTGCCGCTTCCGGGCGGCACCACTGGCCACGCGGTCGGGATGGGTATGGCGGCAGTGGTCCTTGGGCCATGGGTTTCTCTCTTGGCGATTTCAATGGCGCTGTTGATTCAGGCGCTGTTCTTTGGCGATGGAGGCATCACTGCATTCGGCGCGAACTGCTTCAACATGGCCATCGTCGGCTCGCTGGTGTCCTACGGCGTGTACCGGTTGATCGGTCGCGGAGCGGAAATCGCGTCGCCGCGCCGTGTCGTTGCGGCAGGAATCGCCGGGTATGCCGGTATCAATGTCGCCGCTCTCTTCGCTGCAATCGAGTTCGGAATCCAGCCGCTCTTCTTCCACGATGCCTCGGGCGCTCCATTGTATGCGCCGTATCCTCTCAGCGTCTCAATTCCAGCCATGATGATTGGGCACCTCACCTTCGCCGGCATCGCGGAGTTCGTCATTTCCGCCGGCGTGGTCAGTTACCTGCAGCGCGCCGATCCGGAGTTACTTCGGCTGACAGCTTCCCATGCGACACCTTCATCCCAGCGCGGATCACGCCGATTATGGGTTGTTCTCATGGTGCTTTTGATCCTGACCCCTTTGGGCATTCTGGCTGTTGGGAGCGCTTGGGGAGAATGGAGCGCCCAAGACCTGGCGCGTTCGATGCATGTGCCCGCCGGCCTTGAGCGGCTCTCGTCGGTTTGGAAGCCGCCTATTGCCGGTTACGCGCCGATGTTTGTCCACGGCACTTACTTCGCTTATTTCGTATCTGCCACATTCGGCGTCGCGATTATTGTTTTGCTGGGTTGGCTAATGGGTTGGACGGCTTCGAAGAGGCGCACGCGCCGGAGGGGGTTCATCGACAAGACACTCGAGCGGTTGTCGCACGCGATTCAGGAGGTCTTCTTGGCGGAAGATCTAGCGCGGTCGAAAGGTTTTCTACAAGATTTGGATGCAAGAGTAAAGCTGACCGGCATGGCGTTTCTGGTTGGCGCGGCCATTGCCACCCATCGTCTTTGGGTACTCGCGGCGATCTTTGGTTTAGGCGTCCTGCTGGCCGTTCTCTCTCGCGTTTCGCTTTCTTTTTTAGTCAAACGCATCTGGCTTGCCGTGCTGGCTTTTACTGGAACAATCGCCCTGCCAGCCTTGCTTCTGGTGCGTGGCGACGCCCTGTTTCGTATCCCGCTGCTGAAATGGCCGGTGACGGCCCAAGGGCTGAAAAGCGCCGAGTTCTTGATTTTGCGCGCTGAAACCGCCGCGACTCTCTCCTTCCTGCTGGTCCTCTGCACGCCCTGGAATCAACTTTTGCGAGCATTGCGCTTCTTCAGAATTCCCGCGGTTTTCGTCGTAATTGTCCAGATGGCCTACCGCTACGTGTTCCTGTTCTTGCGGACGGCGCAGGACATCATCGAGTCACGCCAAACTCGCCTCGTAGGTCGCCTCGAGCCGTCTGAGCAGCGCCGTCTCGCGGCCGCCACCGTCGGTGTTCTTCTCGATAAAAGTCTCCGTCTCAGCACTGAGGTACACACAGCGATGCAGGCCCGAGGTTTTCGCGGCGACGTGCGGCTCCTCGAGGATCTGGGGATGAAAGCGAACGATTGGCTGCAATTGACTGCGTTCATCGGAACGGCTTTGCTCGCCATCTGGCTGGGGCGCTAGGAACATGAATGCATTTGACGTTTATGACGTCTGTTACTCCTATGAGAACGTAAGCGCGTTGCGCGATGTATCGCTACAAATACGAAAAGGCGAGCGCATTGCGTTTCTCGGCGCAAACGGCTCGGGGAAATCGACTTTGCTTCGGCTGCTCGCGGGACTCGCGTTTTCAGACCGCGGCGGCATCTCCTTCTTCGGAGAACGCCTCACCGAATCGCGATTAAACGGAGAAGAGTTTTTCTTCCGGTTTCGTCGTGCGGTAGGAGTCGTTTTCCAGAATCCGGATGTGCAGTTGTTCAACTCGAGCGTTTTCGATGAGGTGGCCTTTGGTCCTCTGCAACTCCGCTGGCCGAAAGATCAAGTGCGGCAAGCCGTGGAAGAGACGCTTCACACGATGGGCATTGCCGATTTGAGAAATCGCGCGCCTCATCGCCTTTCCGGAGGGGAGAAAAAACGTGTCGCGCTCGCATCGGTGCTGGTGCTGAATCCTATGGTGCTTTTGCTCGATGAGCCGACCGCCGCGCTCGATCCCGGCAGCCAGACTCAGATCATCGATCTGCTTGCCTCCTGGACGGATGGCTCAAGAACCGTGATTACGGCAACGCATGATCTGGATGCGCTCGAAAGCATCGCGGATCGATGTTATCTGCTCGAAAACGGCCGTGTCGCCGGTGAAGGAACGCCTCTCGCGATCCTCCACGACACAGCTTTGCTCGAGCGAACCAAGCTGATGCGCCGGCACCGGCACATACACCACGCCGATTCCGTGCAGCCGCACCCGCATCTGCACGAATTGACATAGCGCGACACGCAGACAACCGCGTGGATTAGCGGATGTCTATATGAAGCACGGCATCAGAATGCTGGTGACGCCAATCCCAGTACGCTTGCCGTTGCCTCTCAGAGGCGCGATCCCAATCGACATACGTGCGATGGCGCTGATCCCAATACATATGCCAGGCACGCTCTTCATGCTCGTCGAAATCGTGATAGTCCTTGTGATGCCTATCGTACACGTGGTGCCGATCATCGTGGTGATCATCGCGGTCGTGATCCTGGGCCAGCAAGTAGCCGGGCGCGAGCAACGCCGCACTCAGGGGCAATATCAACAGCATTCGTTTCATGTTGTGTTCAATCCTCCGATCTATAGGTTTGATCCCCGAATAAATTCCAGGTTTCACCAGGAAAAATTAAGATCGCACAATGTCAAAGGGGTGACGAACATCACGCCAAGCGCTGCAGTGCTTCCTCCCGGCTGGTGAACTGGATCGCGGGAATGCCGAGCAATTCCGCGCCATGCACGTTCGCGATGCGATCGTCTAAGAAGAGACTCTGCCCCGCTGGCGTACCTAAACCCTCGAGGCAATGTTCGTAAATCGCCGGCTCCGGCTTTACCGATCCGACTTCGTACGAGAGCGTAACCTGATCAAAGCTGTTCAGTCTCTCAGTTCGCGTCCTCAACGCTTCGCCCAGGTCGCGCGGCATATTCGATAACAGCGCGATCCGCTTGCCCGCGTTGCGTAGCTCATCGACCCAATCCCACATGGCCCCATCAAAGCGCATCCAGCTCACGTTGTCGAGCTCGGTTAAATCCTCGATGGCCGACTGCGTCAACCGAGTGCCGGAATCTCGGGCAATGCTCTGCCAGTACTCCGCTCCCGAGAGAAGGCCCTTGTCGTAGTCCGGGCGCTTTGACCAGTACAGTCCGGAAAAGACTTCTTCGGGAATGCGCGCAATGGCGGCAAGCCGCGCCTGATCGGCGGCGGTCTGGTCGTGAACTAAGACGCCGCCATAATCGAAGATGAACGCCTCGTAAGAATCAACGAGCGCCATCAACCAACTGTTCTCGTTGTGAGCGGATTTCCCGAATGGCGTAAATGCGCCGCCCCTGGCTTTCGAAGTACGTGCGCATGAGCACTTCACCCATCAAACCGGTGCTGAACAACATCAATCCGGCGAACCAAAGCATCGCGCCGGCCATAAGCAGCGGGCCGTGCTCGGCGATGATATCCTGTCCGGTTATCTTCTTTACGAGCAGCGAAAGCAATATCAGACTTCCGAGTCCGATTCCGGCCAAACCCCATTTGCCAAAAAAGTGCATGGGCCGGGTCAGATAGCGAAGCAAAAACCCGATTGTCAGGATATCGAAGAAGACGCGGAGAGTACGGCTCAGCCCATAGTGCGAGGACCCGTTGGCGCGTTCGACGTTCCGGATCGGCACCTCGATCACGCGGGCGCCGTAGAAGCTGGCCAGCGCGGGAATGAAACGATGCAATTCGCCGTAAAGCTTTACATCTTTGAGAACCTCGGAACGATATGCCTTGAAGGTTGTGCCGAAGTCATGCAGTTCGACTCCTGACGCCTGCTTCATCATCCAGTTCGCAATGCGCGAAGGTATCTTGCGAGTCATTGCATTATCAACGCGGTTTTTCCGCCAGCCGCTCGCGATGTCGTAGCCTTGGTCGATTTTTTCGAGCAGCACAGGGATGTCTTCCGGATCGTGCTGCAGGTCTCCATCGAGCGAAATGATAATGTCACCCCGCGCCTCATCGAACCCGGCGGCAAGCGCAGCCGTTTGGCCGAAATTCCGCCGCAGCTGAAGCACCTTGAGGCGAGTGTCGGTCTCGACCAGATTCGCAAGCAGGTCGAAACTGCGATCTGTCGAAGCGTCGTCGACAAAGATGATCTCGTAAGGCCGTCGAATAGTTTCGAGAACCGCGCTGAGACGATCGTAGAGCGGCAGAATCGCCGGCTCCTCATTGTGGATGGGGATAACGATCGAAATCATCACACTTACACCTCCCAGTGTAGCCCGGCGGTCTACGGTAGTGGGCTAGTTTCCTGGTGGCCGACCATACGCTCGGGGATAGTTGTCCTTTGCGACGCAATAGAGATGTTAGATCGGAGTTCTGCGCGAATGGCCAGCATTGTCGTGCTCGCAACGCGATGCGGGGCCGTCTGCCCGCTTAAAACATCGACTGTGAACACATAGACTATGGGAGTGATTTCGAAATGGGAGCGTCGGCATCCGCCTCATCGTGTCCTAACGGCGCTTCTGCTTCTGTTCCTCGGCCCGTCGTTCGTAGAGGGAGGCGCTCCGATCTGTCAACGCAAGCAAGTGGTTGCGACTTCCAACGGCTCGGACGGCGCTATGGGCAGCCAGTATACAGAAGTGGTTATCGCGAACACGTCGGCCGCCGCCTGTAGACTGAATATGCGTGCGCTTAGGTTCGAGCAGTTTGATCCCAAGGGGCATCGCCTACCGATCACCGTTGAAGCTGGGGCAGCAGTAAACATGTACGGCGCTGGACTGCCCGAAACAGTTGTCGAACCAAAGCAGAGAATCGCTTTCACAATAAGGACCACGAACAGGACTGGATACGACGAATCGCGCGATTGTGCGACACAAATGCACTTAACGCTGTTCAACCGTCCTCTGCTCAACCTCAGAACTATTTCGTGCGATAAAAACGTCGCTGTCACAGGATTTCACTCCGTATCACCGCGATAGCTGCACACTTGTGTGCAAGGAGAGCGGCATCGCAACGTCGGCAGTGATTCGACGAGAGAGCCAGCACACCACGACGGGAAGTCCAGAGCTTCTAACGGGGAATGCGGTTTCCGGATTGCTCCAGGATGACGCGCAACCCGGAAACTGACCCAGCACCCGCGCCACCCTGCCGTAAACCGATGCCCCAATCTGTGATACCGTCAAGTCTCGGGGGCAAAATCGTGAAATTCTTGAGTTTAGCGGCTTGGACCGGTTTCTTCGCAGCAGGGCTCCTGGCACAAACGCCCGTATCCACGACACTGAAGGTCGGCGATAAGGCGCCCGATTTCACCTTGCCATCCACCGAAGGCGGCAAGGAGCCGATGCACTTGGCTGATTACATCGGGAAAAGCACCGTGGTGCTCGCCTTCTTCCCCGCGGCGTTCACGGGTGGTTGAACGGCTGAAATGAAAGCGTTCCAGGCTGGAATGCAAAAGTTTCAGGAATCAGGCGCGAAGGTGTTCGCCATCAGCACCGACAACGGTCCTTCACAGAAAGCGTTCGCGGAGAGCCTCGGGTTGACCTTCCCTCTTCTCAGCGACTTTCTGGACCGTAAAGTGTCGCAAGAGTACGGCGTTTATCTGCCTAAGTACGGAATCGCCAACCGCGTCACGTTCGTGATCGACAAAGATGGAAAGATCGATTTTATCGAATCCGGTGGAGATGCGCTGAAGATCATGGGCGCGGGCGACGCCTGCAGCCGGCTGGCGCATAAGAAAGCCGAAGGGAAGTAGAGCGGCTGAGCGCGCATTCGGTCAGAACTCCGAAACCATCCATAAACCCGCAATCATCAAAGCGCAGCCCAGCAGTCTCGGCCAACTTGCAGGGTGTAATTTGAAGCCCATCCAACCGTAGTTATCTAATACAAGAGACATTATTAGCGCCGCGGTAACGCTGATTCCAGTAAAAACACCAGACCCTAGGCGTTGCGCGAAATCCGCGCCAGCCATGGTGGCGGCTATGCTGAGGAGGCCGCCGGTCCATGCCCACCAGGGAACGGATGCCAATTTTTGGAGCGGAGGAAATGGCTGTCGCGAGATCAACTGTATCAACAGAATTCCGATTAATCCGGAAAGATAAACGAACATCGTTGCGGCCAGTATTTGATTGAGCGTCTTTCTCAATTCGGCATTGGCCGCCGCTTGAGCCGGATTGGCAGCGCCTGCCGCGGCAGAGAGAAGATAGATGATCCAATTCACGGCTATGGGACGCTTCTGAGACTTAGAGGCATTCACAAATCCTGAACGACAGCACGCGCTTCGGCATTGGAATATACTGCCAAAATTGCCGGGTCGGCCCAGGAGCCAACACCGTCGTCAAGTATGACGGCAGTATCACGACTACTCCGCGGCAGCTCGTTTACCCGCAAATGGCGTTGATTGACCCCGAACCTGGCAGAACCGCGTAAGAACCTATCCTCGCTCGACTTCGTCTAAGAAAACCAGATCGGACGAGTTCGGAACCGGCAAGGACACCTTGACGCCCTTCAGCATCAGGTCTCGACCCAATACTGTCTCAGCGGCAGAGCTTTCATCCTGGAACCAGAGGCGGTACATGCGATCGGCGCGCAAGCCCCGGAGAACGAACCAATGATTCTCTTCCCCCGGGTTTGACCCATGAAACGCGAAAAGCACTCCCTGTCGGCGAGTTGAATCAAAATATTCGATACCGTCCCAATTCTTCCCGTCGGGACGCGGCGAGACATGGTATAGGTCGGCTTCGCGAATCAGCGGCCGCAGTTTTGTCTTATAGAGGGTTAATGCTTGTCTGGTCGCCGCGCGCTCATCAGCCGACAGCGTTTGCGTATCAAGCATCAGAGTAAACCAGCCCATCATCCCGCTGCGCAACATATACGAGAAGTTCTCAATGCGGGGCGTCGGCCAATTTGCGACATAGCTTTCGAGCATGGCAGATGGCAGAACAAAGCTGGCATCATAGAAAGCACGGCGATTCGAAAGCGGATCGTAACTGTCGGTAATCGAGAAATAATCGCCGTGAGCTGCGCTGCCGAAATCCACCATCCTGCCGCCATCGTTGCAAATCTCCAATAGCAATCCGGGGTGTTGCTCGCGTATCTGGGAGTAAATGTCGTAGTAAGAGCGCGTGGCGTGATAACTGACGTCCGTTGAGTTCGAACTTTCAACCCAGAGAGCGCCGTCTTCCTGATAGCGCCTGATGTGCGCCGGATCGGGTGGCGCATGCGGGTGATCGGCTCGATCGCATCCCTGCGCGACTAGATATCCGTCATGCTCGAGCATGTCGAGGTGGTAATCATGCAGCAAGCGGTTCACGTTCCGCAACGCCCAATCGTGCGCCGCCGGTACGCCTATGTCGATTGTGATGCCTTTGAATTCTTGCGGTTTCCAACCAACGGGAGGATTACTCACCAGCCAATCGCCAACCTGAGGGTCGTTTACGTTCAACGCCCCCCAATTGGTATCGAGGCCAGCCTGTGCCCAATCCACCCAGAGTCCGAACCTCAATCCAAGGCGATGAGCGGAGTCGGCGATTGAGGCGATGCCGTGTGGAAACTTCATCGGATCGGGATACCAATCCCCAACTCCTCGGAACCAACCCGCGTCCAGATGAAACATCTCGAAGCCCAGGCTTGCCGAAGCCTGAATCATCCTCGTTGCGGCCGCTTCGTCGATTTGCATTGCGCTTCCCCAACTGTTATTGACCAGCAGCGGATACAAAGGATCGTGAATCGTCCGCCGATTGTTCAGGACTTGCCTGACCCAGCGGCGCAGAATATTGCCCGCATCGTCCTCGTCTCCCCTATAAGCGCCGAGAAAAACAGCAGGCGCTTCGAATGACCCTCCCGGCGCGAGTCTCGTCCGGAACGGCCCTGGCATCGGGTTAAGACCCGCTGTCCCATGCAGCGAGTCGCCATCTCGCTCCAGTGTGATTCGAGTGCGGCCACTAAATTCAATTCCCACGTACCAGCCGCTCCGCCCGCCCGGGCGATCCACTAGCAGCCAAGGAATGATCTCTCTAGGTTGAGTAACAGGAGGATGCGCATATGTGCTGGACTCGCCTTCCCATTTCTGGCTTTGAATCAAAGTGATACGGCGAGTTCCTTCATCCGATGGTTTGCCCGCGCCTTTCTCGATCCAAAGCTCCTCGAGCGGCACCCCGGGTGCAACCTGCCAATCGAAAGACAGGCTCTCCTGCAAAGGAATCCACAGTTCCTCGCTGCTCAGATTGTCGATGCGGATGGAGTGTTCCAAAGGGCCCACCGGAGATCGAACGCGCCACCCCCAGGAGAGACGGAGGCGTGGCGTTTTGCACTCGTAAACCAAAATGGCGTCGGTAGCTGTTATCTGACTAGCTTCCGGATTGAACCGCCAGTAGACCAACTGCCGCTTGCCATGAAGTTCCACGTGATCAATGAGTGATTCGGACGCGCGATTTTGCCAGCCAGCGCCGCTGCTGGACGCGAGCCGAACCAAGTTGGGCCGCTCAAGCCCGGCGTGCAGAGTTATCTTTGTTTCGGCGCTGCTCAGGCGGATTCGGTCCGGGACTGCGGTTCTGGGATAGGACGCGCTTGCATACAGAGTCAGTGTGAGCAATCGCAGCGCGCGTCTTTTGTTATTCTGAGGTTTCCTGTTACTCACAGCCGCTGGTAAACCAACCGCGCTGTGCCTCCCTCTCGCTATGCACGTAAAAAAACAACGTCTTCTCACGCCCGGCCCGACGCCTCTCTTGCCCTCGGCTTTGCACGCCATGATGGGTTCCGATATCCATCATCGGACTGACGAGTTTCGGAAGCTATACAAACAGGTGCTCTCTGACCTAAAAGAGCTGTTGAGCACATCGAGTGACGTGCTGGTCGTGGTTGCCTCGGGCACTGGCGGATTGGAAGCCGCAACGCAAAATTTCTTTTCGCCCGGCGATGAAGTGCTGGTGTGCTCGGCGGGGAAATTCGGCGAGCGCTGGGTCGAGCTCATGAAGGCCTGGGGCCTGAGAGCGACCGTTCTCACCGCTCCGTATGGAGACGCCGTACAGCCCGAAGCCGTTCAACAAGCTCTGGCGGAAAATCAGGGCATCAAAGGCGTATTCGTTCAAGCATCCGAGACCTCTACCGGAGCCGAGCACGATGTCAGGCGCATGGGTCTCGCGGTCAAGAAAACGGATGCAATTTTCATCGTTGACGCGATTACCGGCATAGGCACCATGCCGCTCGATATAGACGGCTGGGGATTGGACATCGTAATCGGCGGCTCTCAAAAGGCTTTCATGATTCCCCCCGGTCTTGCGTTTCTCTCAATCAGTAAAAAGGCTTGGTCGATGGGCGAATCGGCGAAAGCGCCGCGCTTCTATTTCGACCTGGCAAGGGAGAAGAAGAATGCCGCGAACGGCGAATCCGCGTGGACTCCGAACACAGCCCTGTTGCTGGCGCTTGCGGAGGCTCTGAAATATATCAAATCCATTGGAATGGACAAACTTGTCGAAAACGCCCAGCTCCTCGCCAGGGCGACACGCGAAGCGATGAAGGAGCTCGGCTTGCAACTGTTCTCAACATCTCCGGGATCGTCCGTTACCGCTGTCTGCCCCCCTGCCGGCATGGATTCCGGCGTAATTATCAAAGAGTTTCGCAACCGATTCAACGCAATCATCACCAACGGGCAAGGATCGATGAAAGGACAAATCTTCCGCCTCGCGCATCTGGGCTATTTCGATTTCCATGATCTCTTTGCGATCGTCGCCGAACTGGAAATTATCCTCGCCGCGCACGGATATCCAGTGCGATTCGGATCGGGCGTCGCGGCGGTCCAGAACGTGTACGCCGATGTCGCGGTCCCGAAAGAAGCTGCTCTCGTTTGAAACGGAACCGCGCGCGTAAGCAAGCGGCCATCTATAACTCAAATGAAGATCCTCATCGCTGAACCGCTCGCTCCGGCGGCACTGGATTTGCTGCGCGCTCAGTCCGAGTGGGACATTGTCGTTGCGGATCCCAAAACCTATGAATCTCATCTCGCCGATACGGACGCGCTGCTCGTGCGCAGTGCCGTGAAGGTGACGCGCGAC
>JBAUUG010000366.1:0-6060 GCA_049582585.1 Bryobacteraceae bacterium
CCGATAGAACAAGTTGCGCCGCTCTTCGGCGCAGATAAGGAGCGTGTGTGGTCCCCGGGTTGGAACCCGCAATTTATCCACCCCGCGCCGCCCGCCGATATGCGAGGAATGGTCTTTACGGTCAAGCACGGAGACTTCCAATCGATATGGGTGAATACCGATTTCGACCTGCGGAACGGACGCGTCGAGTACGTATATGTCATTCCCGGCGCACTCGTCACAGTGATTACGTTAAGGCTTACTTCCGAGGGCAATCAAACGCGAATCGAGGTCCAGTATGATCGCACTGCTCTGAGTGCAGAAGGGGATGCTCACGTCCTCCACCTCGCAAAGCAGGACCATGACGCCGGTCCCGCTTGGGAGAAGCAAGTGAACACCTATCTCGAGAAGCGCAACGTTTCAGTACCTTAACTGCCGAAGGTCATCGCAGATCGCTCTACGCCGGGCCCGCGCTCGCCGGCCGCCTGAGCCCGTTTGCAAAAGATCGCAGAAAAGCCTTGCCTTTCCTCAGAGGCTTGGTTAACCGCCAGGAAAGCGACTGCTCTAAACCGGTCCATCTGAACTGAGTAATTTCGGAGCTGGAAGGCAGTCTCTGCTTCAGCTTTAATCCCTGCCAATCCTTCAGGCGCGCCGGGACGGATTTGCCCGTTACAAAGGACTGAAACTCGGCTTCACGCTCGAGGAATTCGGTGAATCGATGATCCTCGACAGTAAGGCCGAGAGCGGACATCACCGAGCCGACAATGTTGAGAAGACCTGGATCGTGCGAAGCGGGCGCGACCGCCGTGAGTCTATTGAAGCAATAGAGCAGGGCGCGAAAGAACACATATTTCAGCGGGAGCGGGTCCATGGCGACCCATTCGAAATCGAAGCGCGCCAACGTTCCGTCTTGCTGCAATACGAGATTGTGAGGGCAGCAATCGAGACAGTCCCCGGGCAGCAATAGGTCCTCTCCGCCTGGGGTTTCTCCAATGGCCTGGCTAACCAGGAAATCGTAGTAAGGGCGAGCCCAAGCGGCCACTTGGTCCAAGGTCCATCCCGCTTTCAGGAAAATCTGCTCACAAAGAGTGGAGTAGACGCGGCCGTATTTGAATGGAGAGTGCTGTGGAATCCATTTGAATTTCACGCTGGAAGGCTGCGGACCATGAGATAGCGCGGTCCTTTCCACGCACAGTTCGCCTTGATGCTTTCTGATCAGAGTCTGGCGCTGAAAAGCCGGCCAGCGGCTGCTCGAGTATATGAAAGCCCCGCTCACCTCCCGGTGCGGCGATTCCGACGCGATGAGCAGAAGGGAATTTGCGAACTCCGGAACCAACCTGTTTCGAGCGATCACCGGCCATGCCGCCGCTTCCGAAAATGCTCGCAGGTAGCCGTGGCCGTTTTCCGCTGCCGGGCCGTACTGGCTGAGCAAGTCACATAACACCGCGCCATAGTTGAGAGAGCTCTCGGTGAGCACGAGCTGCGGGAATTTGTAGTCGGGAAAAGGATAAAGCTCCTGGATGTGCTTCCAACCGGCCGATTGGAGAGTGCCAACCAGCTCAGATCTGCCCCACGACACGGCAGTCTTATTGGTGTAGCGATCCTCAATGCCGAAATAGGGTTCGCCGAGATGATCTTCGGGAGCGCCGCAAAAGTACTTCAGGCCGAGTTGGTTCTCGATGGCAAGAATCAGATGTCCATCGGGCTTGAGAAAACGGCGGCAGTGCGCAAGAACAGCTGAAGCCGTACCACCTTCTAATGAGTTTAGGCGGCAATATTCCAGCACGCCTACCAACAACACGGCATCGAAGCGTTTTTCAACTTTCAACGATTCCAAGGTGTCGCATACAACTGTTGTGTTGCTCAGCGATCGACAACGCGCGGCAGTGATTTTTGCGCGCCGGAAGCTGCCTTCCAACGCGAGCAGCGTGCCGTCCAGCTCTCCTATATAGCGGCTGAGAGCGCCGCAACCGGCCCCGACTTCCAGAGTATCCCCGGTGAGCAAATGCTCAATCGGGCGCAACAAGTTGAAACGGATAGGGCTGAGATGATACTGGCTGCGCCAATCTTGCATATGTTCGGCTGGCTGTGCCGAGCCGAGCTGAGCATCAACCCCGGTTGAGACGTATTCAAGCAGACGCTCCTCGGCGTCATCCCCATCGCTGTATGGGAAACCTCGCGGGCCGCCTTGCGCGACCCACACCGATGCCGCCGCATCAAACGTGTAACCGCTCTCGTTAAGTGTGTAAGCGCTCTCTGTGAGGCAGCTCATTAGATGTGACTAATAGCCCATTGGATGTGAGTGATAGCGAATCGAGTGTCTCACGAAACTATAACAACTGACTACGCGCTCATTATGGCAGTTGCCGATTCGGCTTTACTGATTTGTGGTCTATTGCAGTACCGGTACGTAATGTGGGGCGTTTCTGACGTTTGAATTAAATACGGCTGGATTTGCAATGACGCAGCCTCGACAATGAGGATCTGAGTGAAGACCAAAGTCTACGTCGAAACCACCATCCCGAGTTACCTAGCCGCCCGACCGAGCCGCGACTTGTTGATTGCCGCCCACCAGCAAATCACACACGATTGGTGGGAGACACGACAATTAGCATTTGAGCTGTACGTTTCCGAACCCGTATTGGAAGAAGCTGCCGCCGGAGATCCAATTCTCGCAAAAAACGGTTGGAGCTCCTGGCGAGTATCTCCGTTCTGCCTATGACAGAAGCGATACTAAAAACAGCAGAGAGATTAGTAGCCGAAGGACCAGTGCCGCGCAGAGCTGCCGGGGATGCCATTCACATTGCAGTTGCGACAGTGTATGGGTGCGAGTACTTGTTGACATGGAATTGCCGGCACATTGCCAATGCCGAGGTTCAGCGAGCGGCGCGTCTAGTCGTCAAGAGGCAGGGTTATGAGCTGCCGATTATCTGCACGCCGGAAGAACTGATGGGAGCAGGCGAATGAATTCGAAAGACGAGATCCTGGATGAAGTCCGTGCGGCACGTGAAGCCTATGCAGCACGGTTCAACTTCGATTTGGCCGAGATGTATCAGGATCTCAAAGCGAAGGAGCAGGCGCGCAGCTGCAATATTGCTTCACTTCAGCCGATAGAACCCCAGCCGAACACGATCTCGAAATAGGACATTCGCTTCGGTAACGCGCCGCTCTATGCGTGCAGCCGTTCGGTCTTGCTTTCGGCCAACACAGCAGGCCGATTGCCGTGAAGCAAGATCACCGCCCCGAGAACCAGTAAACCCAGTGCAATCCATTGGGTCAGCGAGAACGGACCGGCGAGCGCTTGCTCGTGCTCGCGGAAAAACTCGATTATAAAACGGGCACTCGAGTAGAGGACCAGGTAAAGCCCGATCACCTGGCCGGAACGATGTCCTCCGCGATTGAACTGTCGATAGAGAATGGCAAAGACGATCAGGTCTGCCGCTGATTCGTATAGCTGGACTGGGTGAAGCGGTTTATCCAGCGGCACCGGCGCAGCGAAATCAGAGCGGAACCGCACGCCCCAGGGAAGATAACATTCCTTGCCCCAGAAGCAGCCGGCGGCGAAGCAGCCGAGGCGTCCGATCGCCTGTCCCAGCGCCACGCCCGGAGCAAACGCGTCCATGGTCTGAAACGCAGGCAGGTTCTGCTTTCGCAAGTAGAGCACGGCAACCAGCAGGGCGGCTATAAAACCACCGTGGAAGACACCCGCAGCTTGTACCGTTTCAAACGTAAAGATCTGGCCTGGATTCCTGATGTAATCGCCGATATCGAACAGAAACATGAAGAGCTTCGCGCCAACGATACCAGCCATGGCGCAATACACCGCGAGGTTCGTGATCTTCTCGGGCGGCAAACCTACGCGCTGCGCTAACCGGAGGGTTATGAAGAGCCCAGCCAGAAAGCCAAGCGCCACGAGCACACCATAGGTGGGGATGTAAAACGAACCAATGCTGATCAGTTTAGGGAACATGCTGGACTATTTGTGAGCGAAGCTGGCGCCGTCCTCGATTTGCTTGCCTCGCGGCCGAAGAAGATCGAGCAGCAGCAAAATCGCGCCGATCGTGATTGCGCTATCCGCCACGTTGAACGCCGGGAACGACCATGCGCCATGGTAAACCTCTATGAAATCCGTGACCGTGCCGTGAACGATGCGGTCGAACAGGTTACCGGCCGCGCCTCCAAGGATGAGAGAGAGGCCGAGTCGCGTCGCCGTCCCGGTAAATGCCGAACCGCGGCTCCAAAGAGCCGAGGCCACGAAGATCAGCACCAAGGTCGATACACCTATCAAGACGGCGCTGCGCAGGAACGGGTTGCCTTCGGCGAGTACGCCAAACGCCGCGCCTGGATTTTCCGTGTGTACAATGCGGAGCCATCCTGGAATGACTGAAACGCTGTCGAAAATCGTCGTCGAATGCTGTATGTATGCTTTTGACAAGCGGTCTAGAAGCACAACCAATAACGCCGCGGCCAGCGGCAACAGGCGGCCCATCGTCTTTTGCCGGCTGGGCACTTAGGCGTGAAACTCCGGCAGCACGGCTGCACAGGCTCCGCAAACGGTCGGGAAATCGTCATTGCTGCCGACGTCGGTCGTAAACTTCCAGCAACGCTCGCACTTATCGCCGCGCGCGCGTTCGACCCGAACCGTCAGCGCATCCGAAGGGTCGTGATCGAGCTCCACTTGAGAGACGATGAACCATGCTGGAAGCTCTCCGGCGTAGCGATCAAGCAGAGCATAGAGATCTCCGCCCGCTTCAAGGAATACAGAAGCTTCCAAAGATGAGCCGATCACCTTCTCTCCGCGAGCGGCGTCGAGCGCTTTAAGAACCTGATCTCGAACTGGAAGCAGTTGGTCCCAATCCGCGGCTTGCTTGCGCTGCTCGGGCCTCAAGCCTTCCGTCAATTCCTCAGGTCGCGGGAAGTAACCCATATGGACGCTCTCCGAGTCCGCGGTTCCGAACTTGGTGTGCCGCCATACTTCTTCGCACGTGAAACATAGGATCGGCGCAAGCAGGCGCGCCAACATCAGATTGAGGCGATGGAGAGCCGTTTGCCCGCTACGCCGGAACTGGGATGAAGGCGCGGCGGTGTAGAGCCGGTCTTTTGAGACATCGAAATAAATTGCGCTGAGGTCGGTTGTGGCGAAGTCATAAACCGCCCGGTAGACTTTGTGAAAAGCGTATTCGTTGTACCAGGAAACACAACGCCTGACAAGATCTTCGGCGCGCACCAGGATCCAGGCAT
This sequence comes from Bryobacteraceae bacterium, assembly GCA_049582585.1. Taxonomy (GTDB): domain Bacteria; phylum Acidobacteriota; class Terriglobia; order Bryobacterales; family Bryobacteraceae; genus Bog-105. Next base: position 5,221 of record JBAUUG010000366.1, read on the forward strand.
CGATTCCGGCGAGGCGATCGCCGGGCACGCCGTCCAGCGCCGGATTAAATCCAGCCAGATTTCCCAGCATAAATTTGAAAGTATTGCGCAGTTTCCGATACGCCTCTGAGAGGCGCTTGAGAATTATGTCGGACATGCGGACATCTTCCGTAAAATCCACCGACGCGACCCACAGACGAAGAATATCCGCCCCAAACTGCTTTACGATCTTCTCGGGACCGATGCTATCGAGAGATTTCGACATCGCGCGGCCATCGGCATCGAGTGTCCATCCGCTGGTTGCGGATTCGCGGAAAGGCGAGCCATGCTTGAGGCCCACGCCCACCAGCAGAGAGCTCTGGAACCATCCGCGATATTGATCGCCGCCTTCCAGATACATATCGGCGGGCCAGGGAAGCTGATTTTCGGGCGTCAAAACCGCGAGATGGCTCGATCCGGAGTCGAACCAAACATCCAGAATGTCAGTCTCTTTGCGGAAGGAAGCGGCGCCGCATTTGGAGCAGGCGCAATCCGGTCCCATCAGCTCGGCAGCGGTTCTCGAAAACCAAATATCGGCATTGTGCTCGCGAAACTGCTGAACGACGCCCTCGAGCACGCGCTTTTCAGTGAAAGGCTCTCCGCAGCTTTCGCAGTAGAAGACGATGATTGGCACGCCCCACACGCGCTGGCGCGAGATGCACCAGTCCGGCCGAGTGGCAACCATGTTTGAGATGCGCTCCTCGCCCCAAGCGGGAAGCCACTTCACGCCGCGGATTGCCTCCAGCGCTCTGCTCCGAAGATCGTTACGATCCATCCCGATGAACCATTGCTCAGTTGCGCGAAAAATGACGGCATTATGAC
>JBAUUG010000367.1:0-4995 GCA_049582585.1 Bryobacteraceae bacterium
AACCAGGTAAAGAGTTCACCTGGAAATACACGTATTCTTATTACTTGCTCAGTCGATAGAGCATGGAAGCGTGCGGCGGCAACGTAATCTTTAGGCGATCCGTGCTCCCGAGATCTTTGCGCGCCCACAGATCGCGGACGGAATACGAGACAGCGCTCGTCCCTAAATTCTGCAACGGATAATCGATAGTGCGGGACTGATCGGAAAGGTTAAACAAAGCAATATAGAGCGACGGCCGGGATTCGCTTTTCGCCACCCAGACGGCGCCATCGCTCACGGCCGCGCGTCCGCCCGTCGAGTGCTGATCGACGGCGATCACCTCTTCATTCGTTAGCAGCGACTCTGTCCAGGTATCCATCTTGGTGAGATTTCCACCCATGATCAGCGGAGATCGCAACATGGACCACAACGTTAACAACGTTCGCTGCTCATCGTGTGTGAAGTTGCTCTGCCGAGCCTTGCCCTGCCCAGGCCGGGGTCCCAAATAGCCGAGCGGGAGCATGTCAGCGTCGGGCCAATGCCCGGGCTTGACGTAGGGCGCCCACTTTGCCGCGAGCTGAAATTGCCCGAGCAAGCCTTGCGACCAATCCTGCTTCGGCCATTGCGCCCAGTGATCCCAAACATCGCCGGAGATCCGCCACATTTGCGCGTACTTCTGCAGCTCGCTCTTTTTGTCAAGAGGAGTAGGGCCCGGCGAGAGGCTCAAGACAATCGGACGTCCGGACTTCCGCAGCGCGTTGCTGAACAAGCGGATCTCATCTTGGAGATACGGAGAGGATATGCAATCGATCTTAACGAAATCAACGCCCCATTTTGCGTACAAATGGGCGAGGGAATTGTAGTACGCTTGTCCGGCGGCCGTAGCCCTAACGCCGTAGTTATCGGCGTTCCAGGCGCAGGTGTCCGATTTATTGGCGGCCTCCGCAGCCCGGTAAGACGAGCCCGCAATGGGCAGATTCCTTTCAACCGCCTCGCGCGGAATACCGCGGATGATGTGAATGCCGAACATCAGATTGCGCGCATGCGCCCATTCGGCGAGCTTGCTGAACCCCGCGTTATCCGCCGCCGTGGGAAACCGGTTCAGTGCGGGAGTGAACCGTCCAAACGGATCCATCGTGAAGCGGAAGCTTCCTGCTTTGCCTGCCGGATTTTGCAAATACCAGCCTTCATCGACGACGGCATATTGCCAACCGTAGGGGAGGAGGTGCTGCGCCATGTATTGCGCATTGGCCTGGAACTCGGGCTGTGTAATGGAGAGACCATAGGAATCCCAACTATTCCAGCCCATCGGCGGCAGGGCCGCAACGGGCGGTTGAGCGCCCTGCCCAAGCGTTAGAAGGCCCGATGCGAATAGGGCCGGCATGGTTAAACGGCGAGCGATGCGGGACATCCATTGCAATCGTATAATGAGCTACCGAAGAATCGAGAGGATAACCATGAGAAGAGCGCTCCTCTGCGCACTGGGTTCCATCATCATCCGTCGGACTCAGCAGGGAACACTCTGGACCAGATGATTGCACGCCTGCGGGGGAATGTACTCGAGAAACATCCGAATCAAGTGATCGTGGAGGCGGCGGGGGTTGGGTACGATGTGCAGATTCCGATCTCGACGTATACTTCGCTTCCGGATGCGGGGGCTGCGGTGTCGCTCCACATCTATACGCACGTTCGGGAGGACGCGCTGGCGCTGTTCGGGTTCGCGACTGCTGAAGAGAAGGCGCTGTTTGAGCGGCTGATTTCGGTCAGCGGTATTGGGCCGAAGCTGGCGATTACGGTGCTCTCCGGCCTCGCGACGCCAACTCTGGTGAGCGCTATCCGGAACAGTGATGTGCAACAGCTGGTACGAATTCCCGGGGTGGGCAAAAAGACGGCGGAGCGAATGGTGCTGGAGCTGAAAGATAAACTTGCGGCGGTGGACGCGGCCGGGAAGACGGCGGCGGCGCAGGAAGCGGGACCTTCGTTTACTCCGCTCGAGCGAGACGTGCTTTCGGCGCTGCAGAACCTGGGATGCTCGCGCGGCGCGGCCGAAGAGGCAGTTCGAAAAGCGAAGGCGCGGGGAGTGGAAGAATCGTTTGAGACGTTCTTTCGGACGGCGCTCGCGTTGGTGCGTTAAGGTGAGAATCTGATGCAGAAGCGCGGAATGGTTTCACCGGCGGCGCAGGAGGACGAAAAGCAGTTTGAGGCTGCGCTACGTCCGACGCGGCTGGCGGATTTCGCCGGGCAGCCTCACGCGCGCGAGCAGCTTTCCATCGCCATCGAGGCTGCCAAGAGGCGGGGCGAAGCGATGGATCACGTGCTGCTGTGTGGGCCACCCGGCTTGGGCAAGACTACGCTCGCGGGGATCATTGCGCAGGAACTGTCAGTTGCGATCGATCAGACGGCTGGTCCAGTCTTGCAAAGGAAGCTCGATTTGACGGGCATTCTGAGCAACGTGAAGGGGCGTCAAGTATTTTTCATCGATGAAATACACAGGCTGATGCCGGATATCGAGGAGATCCTCTATGCGGCGTTGGAGGATTTTCGCCTGGATATTTTGATCGGGACGGGGCCGGGGGCGAGAACGCACTCACTTACTCTGCCGCGATTTACCGCAGTGGGTGCGACGACGCGGCAGGGGTTGCTGAGCGCGCCCTTGCGCGGACGATTTGGGATTGTGCTAAGGCTGGATCCGTATGACGAAGGAACGCTGGCGCAGATTGTCGAGCGCTCGGCGGGACTGCTCGAGATTGAGATCACTCACGATGCGGCGAGCGAAATTGCGCGAAGAGGACGTGGAACTCCGCGGGTGGCGAACAGGCTGTTGCGGAGGGTGCGCGACTATGCGCAGGTGCGGGCGGAGGGGCACATTGACCGCGACGTGGCGGAGGCCGCGCTGAATCTGCTGAAAGTGGACCGCTACGGATTGGATGAAGTGGATCAGAAGATCATGGCGACTATTGCGGAAAAGTATGGCGGCGGGCCGGTGGGACTGAGCACAATCGCGGCGTCAATTGACGAACAGGCGGACACCATCGAGGAAGTGTATGAACCCTACTTGCTGCAGCTTGGATTCCTCGATCGGACACCCAGGGGACGGGTTGCGACGGACCGAGCGTTTGATTATTTCCAATTTCCGCGGCGGCAGCGTTTTCTGGGATCGCAGAATCCGTTGTTTTAGAGATGGTGGAAGAGGCAGACGACAAGATCGCCTGCCCCACCTTGAAGTGATCCGGAGTTAGACGGTAGTGGTTGTTCTGAGGTGCGGCTTATCGCTCTTGGCGTAATCCGCTGAAGCTTCACCGGTGGAAGAAACGTCTTCCGCGCCGGTGTTTTTTAGAAGATCCTTCGCTTTTCCTACCCAGTCGCTGTTGTCGCAGTGAACCGAGAGGAGAATGCCGCCGTTTTTAATTCGGCCCTCATAGCGTTTTGCCTCGTACTCGGGGATCCCCATGCCAACCAGGGCTCCGATAATTCCGCCGACAACTCCGCCGGTTCCGATTCCAGCCAGCGCGCCCATGATGGGGCCGGCCGCGATGAACGGCCCGACGCCTGGAATGGCCAGAGCACCGATGCCGGCAAGCAGCCCCAGAGTGCCGCCGATGGCTCCGCCAGCCACTACGCCGGTGGTTGTGCCCTCGGGAGCCTTCGTGTCTTTTTTATGAGCGAAATCTTTGGTTCCCTCATTGTCCTGCAACAGCACCGAAATGTCTTCGTTGCGGAAGCCGTCTGCGAGCAACCGGTCGACTGCGGTTTCTGCCGCCGTGCGGCTGTTATAAATTCCGTAAACTGCTGTATTTTTTCCTGCCATTGATTTCTCCTATTTTTCCTTTTTGATTTTCTGGTTACTTCTGGTCGCCATTGACCGTTATTTCGTCGGTAACATTTTCATCGCCGGCGTATTTGCGTGCATACTGCTCAATAGCTTTCTTCTCGTCGTCGGAATGGACGGGACCTTTGAGCGTAACTTTGCCGTGGTCGGAAATGATCTTGATATTGTGTGCGTCCGTCGACAACGATTTGTCTTTGACCACATCGCGGCGGATGTGACTCATGAGCTGGCGATCCGAGTAGTGATTTTTTGCTTGATCGGCTGTTTGTTCCGTGCTGTTTGTGTCACGCTTGTTCACACGCGTGTTGTCCGGCGCGGTATTTTGTGAATCCTGCGCCTGCAAAACTGCAGGGAGCAGAAACATCCCGCTGAGTGCGATTCCGCACAGCACGGATGTGAAGCTTCGATGCATAGTTCTTTCCTCCGGGAGTAGGGTAAGCACGGAGGGGGCCATTTTAAAAGAACTTCATAGAGCCGGGGAGTTCCGTTAGACATCTTAGATTTACGTAGATTCTTACTTTGAGAGAGGAAGCGGCTGGCGAGGAGTTACACGCCAGAGAGGTAATCTTTCCCTACTTCGGAGCCACCCACTCGTGAAACTCTCAGGGGGTCTTGTTCCCGATCGCAAGGACGAAATATTGAGCCGGCACGTCACCGACGTTCTTCAGGCCGTGCTGCTCGTTCGAGAAGATGTAGATCACGGATCCTGGGCCGGCTGTCTTGCTCTGTCCGGAGATGGTGGCTTCCAGAGTGCCCTGGCTGATCAGCATCATCTCTTCGTGGACGTGACGGTGTGGAGGATGCGGCATTTGCCCCGGCGGCAAGGTGCTGATATGAAGGTCAATTGGACAGCCGCTGTGTGTCAACCCCGTGAACACCTGACGAGTTTCCATGCGGTTGCTCGAATTAGTTTTCACCGGGAGAGTATCGAAGGAGTAGACCTTCGACGGTAAGACGGATTCTTCCGGTGTGGCGTTTGCGGCCAGTAAGACTGGCAAGAGCAAGCTTAAATCGCGGCGTGAGCAGTTCATGGAATCTTTCAACCATTGCATCACGAAACAAAGCGGTAAGTTTAGAGTTATGAAACCAAATGATGCTTCCGTGAGCCGGCGGGAATTCGTCGGAGCGACAGTAGCGGCAGGTGTCGCAACGGTACTGCCCGCGAATGCACAGGACGCGCAGGTGGC
>JBAUUG010000368.1:0-8170 GCA_049582585.1 Bryobacteraceae bacterium
ACTTACTTTCGAGGATCTGTACGAGCGCGAAGGGATGGTCAAGCTCGACGGGATTTTTTTGGGTGAGCTCAAAGCGACGGCGCACTCTCTGCATGCGCGTTTGTTAGCAACTCGTGAAGATCCGACATCGCTGGATGCCAAGCAGCAGTCGGAGTTGATTATCGAGCTGGCTCCTTATCTTGAAGATTTCCTCGGGCACTTGTTTGGAATCGAGCCGGAACTTCACGAATTGCAATTCCGGCATTCCGAGCTTGCGCCTCTGTACTCCGTGAAGCGGCGATTTGTTCAGAGAAAGGCGCTCACCGGGTACACGGAGGAGAAAGCGAGCGCGATTGACGGATTTGCAGTGGGCGCCGAACTGGAAGCGCTGATGGAAGAGCCGATGACGGAAATGAGCTTCGCCAATCACGTTGCGCGATGGCTGGAGACCGAAGCCGATCATGCAAAGCAACTGCAGCTTGCGGCTCTGTACGCAGCCTGGGCTACGCTCTCGCCACAAGGCAAGGCGAAGCATGGTCGAGGCGTGCTGTTCCGAGTGCCGCACAAGCTCGACTACTATCGTTTGATCCCCGTGCAGCCTGTGGTGAGCGACGGTCTGGTGCGCCTGGAACTCAGCAGTGATCACTGGCGCGATCGTGAAGGATTCCAATTGACGGATCCCGGCACGGATCTGACCGGCGCGCTTGACCAGGCGCACTACTGTATCAAGTGTCACAACCAGGGGAAGGACAGTTGCTCTACCGGGCTGAAGGAAAAGAACGGCACATTCAAGTCGAGCGTGTTCGGCGTGCCGCTGGCCGGCTGCCCGCTCGATGAGAAGATCTCCGAGATGAATGTCGTCAAGCAGAACGGCAATCCGATTGGCGCGCTGGCCATTGTGGTTATCGATAATCCGATGGCGGCCGGTACCGGGCACCGCATCTGCAACGACTGCATGAAATCCTGCATTTTTCAAAAGCAGGATCCGGTGGACATCCCGCAGATAGAGACGCGCTCTCTCAAAGATGTGCTGGAGCTGCCATGGGGATTCGAGATCTACAGTCTATTAACGCGCTGGAATCCGCTGAACTTCTCGCGCCCCTATCCGCGGGCGTCTACCGGCTACAAGGTTTTGGTCGTGGGACTCGGGCCTGCGGGCTTCACATTGGCGCATCACTTGATGAATGACGGGCACACGGTCGTCGCGGTAGATGGGCTGAAAATTGAACCGCTGCCGGAAGAAATCTCGGGAATCAATGCCTATGGCGTGCATTCGCCATTCCTGCCGGTGCGCGATATTTCCGAAATCTACGAGCGCCTGGACGAACGCATCATGGCTGGGTTCGGCGGTGTCGCGGAGTACGGGATTACTGTTCGGTGGAACAAGAATTTCCTGAAAGTGATTCGCTTGTTACTGGAGCGCCGTCGCGAGTTCGCGATGTTCGGCGGCGTGAGATTCGGCGGCACCCTGACGGTGGATGGCGCGTTTGAGCTGGGCTTCGATCATATCGCGTTGTGCGCGGGAGCGGGCCGGCCGACCGTCATTCCGATGAAGAACGGATTGGTCCGCGGAGTTCGTCAGGCTTCCGATTTTCTAATGGCTTTGCAACTCACGGGTGCGGCGAAAACTGAGTCTCTTGCCAATCTGCAAATCCGCATGCCCATCGTGGTGATCGGCGGCGGACTCACTGCGATCGATACCGCAACCGAATCGCTGGCATATTACGTTGTTCAGGTCGAGAAATTTCTGAGCCGATACGAGCTGCTGGCGTCCGAGCTCGGCGAGCGCGAGATTCAATCGAATTGGAGCAGCGAAGATGCTGAAGCCGCGAACGAATTCCTGACACATGCGAGGGCGATTCGTGAGGAACGGGTTACCGCCGCACGCGAGGGCAGGCCTCTGCGATTGATTGAGCTTCTGGATTCCTGGGGAGGAGTGACCATCGCTTATCGGCGGCGGCTCATCGATTCGCCGAGTTACACCCTGAACCACGAGGAAGTTGGCAAGGCATTCGAAGAGGGTGTTCGATTCGCCGAGTGTCTAGCTCCGGACGAAGTGGAGATAGACGCGGCGGGAAGCGCAATCGCGCTGCGGCTGGAAAAGCAGCGCTTCGACGAAGCGACTGGACAGTTATCCCGGACAGGCGAAAAAATCGTGCTTCCCGCGCGCACCATTCTGGTTGCGGCGGGCACGCAGCCAAATACGGTATTGGCGCGCGAGGATGAGCGCAACTTCCGGCTTGACGGACGCTACTTTCAGGCGGTGAATGAGGACGGTCAGCCCGTAAAACCGGAGCGGATTGCAAAACCGGCGACGACAAATGTGCTGGTTTCGGTTCGGCCCGATGGGCGGGCGATCAGCTTTTTCGGCGACTTGCATCCATCGTTCTCCGGGAATGTGGTGAAGGCGATGGGGAGCGCGAAGCGCGGCTATCCTGTTGTATCGCGCATCTTATCGCGACGGCCACCCTCGGGAATCGCTCCAGCTGAGTTGATGCAGCAGGTGAATGACGGGCTTAGACCCGTGGTGCAGGATGTCATCCGCCTGACTCCGAACATTGTGGAGATCGTGGTTCGAGCGCCCATTGCCGCTCGCGCTTTTAAGCCGGGGCAGTTCTACCGGCTTCAAAATTACGAATCGCTTGCGGCCCACACTGACGGAACGGTTCTCGCGATGGAGGGGCTGGCGCTCACGGGGGCCTCGGTTGATTTCGAGAAAGGCCTGCTCTCGACGATTGTGCTCGAGATGGGTGGTTCATCGGACCTTTGCACGCTTTTCAAGCCAGGCGACCCGGTGATTCTCATGGGGCCAACCGGAACGCCGACGGAGACGCCAGGTAAAGAGACGGTTCTTCTGGCCGGCGGAGGTCTCGGCAACGCGGTGCTCTTCTCAATTGGCCAGCAGCTGCGAGCGTCAGGTTCGCGTGTTCTTTATTTCGCTGGGTACAAGAAGATCGTCGACCGCTACAAAGTTGAGGAGATCGAGAAGGCTGCGGATGTGGTGGTTTGGTGCTGTGACGAAGCGCCCGGTTTTACCCCTACCCGTGATCTGGATAGTGCTTTCGTAGGGAATATCGTTGAAGCGATGGCTGCGTACGGCCGAGGCGAGTTGGGCGATGTCGCGATTCCCCTGAGCGCGGTGGATCGGCTCATCGTCATCGGCTCAGACGGCATGATGCGAGCCGTGCAGCAGGCGCGCCATACCGGCCTGCGGCCTTATCTGAAGCCCGATCATCGCGCCATCGGCAGTATCAACTCGCCCATGCAGTGCATGATGAAAGAGATCTGCGCGCAGTGTCTGCAGATGCACAAAGACCCGCTGACTGGAAAAGAAACGGTAGTGTTCTCCTGCTTCAATCAGGACCAGCCGCTGGATCACGTCGAATTCGGCAGCCTACGCTCACGCTTGTCGCAAAACGGCGCGCAAGAGAAGCTGACGAAGCTTTGGGTTGACCATTGCCTGCGGAGTATAGGGGCGCGGCCGGAGTTGGTGAATCAGTAGCGGGCCAGGGTTAGAAGTACAAGGATTAAAAGTAGAATAGTCTGTTTCATGCTCCGACTAACTTCAATCTTTCTTGCGTCAACGATTCTCCTTTGCGCACAAGATTGGTCCATCGACCATCTCTATACCAGACCATTTATCTGGGGTACCTGGCCTTCTCAAATCGCATGGGCAAAGCATGCCCACGTTCTCGGTTTCTTATGGAATGCAAAAGGCGAGACATTCAAGGACCTCTATGTCTATGACGCCGATGCCAACAAACTGACCCGCCTGACTGATTTGGAAAGTTTGAAAGATCCCATTAATGAAACGGAAGCGGAAAAAGACGAGCACCGGAAAAACTATGTTGTCCCTCCCGCCGGACTGACCTCTTTCGACATATCTCAAGACGGCGCTAAGGCGGTCTTCTCCTATCACGGCGACCTGTTCCTGGTCGCGACCGGCGGCGGCCCTATTCTCCGTCTCACCAAGACCAAAGCCCCGGAAGTGAATCCGCAGTTTTCTCCCGATGCAAGCAAGGTGGCGTATACGCAAGCCGGCCAAATCTACGTACTGAGTCTCGGCGGAGGCACTCTCGAGCAGCGGACTGACGTGCATCCTCCAGCCGCGCTGACCAGCTTCCGGTGGTCTCCGGACGGAAAATATTTCTCCTACTCCGTCGACCCTCTTCCCGGCCGCACCATGCCGCTGCCCATTTACTCAGGCCAGTTTGTCACGGCGTCTCCATTTCCCCGCACCGTTGCAGGAGACACGCCCGCTCCCCCGCAGCATTACGTTGTCGAGAGCACCGGCGATAATCCGCCGCGCTTGCTTGATGTGGGACACGGCTTTGGCTTCCGTCCGGCGCAATGGTCCGAGGACTCTAAGTATCTCGTCTTAGCCATGCAGGCGACGAATTACAAGAGCGAAGACATTCGGATCGTTGATGTCAATACCGGAAAATCGAAGGTCGTCTTTCATCAAACGGACGATCGTTGGGTTGAAGTCTCAAACGTGGGTTGGGATCAAAGTTCCAAACGCATCTGGCTGACCAGCGATCAATCCGGTTTTCAGCATCTCTACACAGTGAATCTCGACGGGTCCGGCCTGAAGCAGATCACGAAAGGCGCATGGGAGATCCACGAAGATCCCTTTTCACACAGCCCTCAATGGACCGGAGACTACGTCTACTACTCGTCGACGGCAAACGGAACGACCGAGCGCCAGCTTTATCGTGTTAAAGCGGACGGTTCAGCTGCACCCGAGCGTTTGTCCGATCACGAAGGTTTGAATATCGGCTGGATTTCCAACGATGGCAAAGAGCGGGCCATCATGCAGGCGGACATGCGGAACCCGTTCGATTTGTATGTCAACGGGCATCGATTGACCACCTCTCCCCTTCCAGCGTTTTACAAAATGCAGTGGGCGGAAAGCCGCTTCTTCACCTATCCTTCGTTAAAAGACCATAAGCCCGTATCGGCGCGGCTTCTTCTTCCCCCCGATTACAATCCCGCCGATCCTAACCAGAAGCCCCGTCCTGCAATTGTCTACATACATGGCTCGGGCTATGCCACCAGCGTTCTAAAGCAATGGGGAAGCTATCAGGAGCTTCGTTTCGTCTTCAACAACTATCTGGCTCAACAAGGTTATCCCGTGTTGGAAATGGATTATCGCGGAAGCACTAACTATGGCCGCGATTGGCGAACCGGGGTCTATCTGAACATGGGTGGTCCTGATTTGGACGACGTGCTCGGCGGAGTGGAATATCTGAGAAGTCTGAAAAACATCGACATGTCGCGGATCGGCATCTGGGGCTGGAGTTACGGCGGCTTCATGACCGCTATGGCGATGTTTCGCGCGCCCACGGTGTTCAAGGCCGGTGCGGCATTCTCGGGCGTCTACGATTGGGCGAACTACAACGCCGGTTACACGGATGAGCGGCTGACATCGCCAGCCGAGAATCCGGAAGCTTACCGCCGGAGCTCACCCGTTTATTTCTCGAGCCAGTTGCAAAATCGTTTACTCATCCTTCACGGCATTGTCGATAACAATGTTCTATTTCAGGACGCTGTGCAGCTCTCAGAGAAGTTGATACATGAAGGGAAGCCGTTCGAAGAATCTTTCTACCCGGAAGAGAGTCACGCTTATATACGCGATGAGAGTTTGAAAGATGCTTTCGGGCGCGCGGCGAAGTTTTTTGATCGCTGCTTGAAATTCGACCCCGATCCAATTTAACCTTCCCTCGCTTTTTCTTTGCTGAGCGCGCTGGGGTGCTGGTACACTGTGGCCGATGGCAAATACAAACCAAGCGGCAAGGACGACGATCTTGAAAGGAAATCCGTTTCCACTGGCAGGATCACAGCTCAAGGTGGGCGATACGGCTCCGGAGTTTGAGGTGGTCGATGGATCGCTTCAGAAAGTGAATCTCGAGAAAACCGGGCATGAGGTTCGCATTTTCAGCGTGGTCCCATCGCTCGATACGCCGGTTTGCGATGCTCAGACGAAACGCTTTGAGGACGAGGCCGGGAAGATGTCTGACGTGCGGATTTACACTATCAGCATGGATCTTCCGTTCGCGCAGAAGAGGTGGTGCGGAAATTTCGGCATCAATCGCGTGACCATGCTCTCCGATCACCTCACCGGGTCGTTTGGCGAGCGCTATGGCACCTTGATCCCCGACCTAAGAATTGAAAGCCGAGCCATTTTTGTTCTGGATTCGGGAAACAAACTCCGGCATGTTGAGTATGTGAAGGAAGTTGGAGATCACCCGAATTATGAGGCCGCTCTTAATGCCGCAAAAGCGGCCTTGGGGCAGGGCGCTACCGCATAAGGGACGATTAGCAGGTCGCGGGGGATATCGACTGCAGATTACGAAAAGCGTCGGGGAGTGTTGCTGTTAAGAACCAAAAGTCCTCGATGGCGCGCACGACATTCACGTAATCCTGGAGGTCGGCTGGTTTGGTGATATAGCAATTCGCATTCAAGGCATACGCCTGAGATACGTCTTCGTCGGACCTGGAGCTGGTCATAATCAAGACGGGGATAGACCTGAGGTTAGGCGAGCCCTTGATCTCGGCCAGCACTTCGCGGCCATTCTTGCGCGGCAGGTTCAGATCCAACAGAACTAAATCCGGGCGCTGCGCCAACCCTATTTCGGCTTGGTGTAGATAGTCCATTGCCTCTACCCCGTCGCGGGCGACGTTGATGGACACCGGGACATTGCTTTCTTTCAGTGCTTCACGTATCAGGCGAACGTCGCTGGGGCTGTCTTCCACCAAGAGAATCTTCGAGGGCCGCATAGCTAACCAGTCTCTAGCAATGAGTGAGCAAGTCCTCAGCCAAATCTCTAAGTATTTGTTCATAAACGATTCACCCACTATGCCTGGCGGCAGCGAACGGGTAAGAAGTAGCACTAATCCCTAAGAATGCTGCAAAAAGTGCGTTTCCTCACCCTGGGTGTGCGGACAAGCCGAGGAGGGCGCCTTAATCGAAGATCGCGAGCACCGATAAACTTGTGGTGGTGGCCATCAGGTTCAATTTTAAGGCCATTCTTGTAAGCGCACGGGAAAACGAGAGATTCCCGGCTGGCCCAGGCCGATTGACACGAGGCTAAGCTCTTTCTTATCATTAGCATTGCACCGCAATCGGAGGATCTTTGATTAAGCTAGATATCATCAACGAGGTCGTAAACCGCACTGGCATCACCAAGACGAAAGCAGAGATGGCGGTTGAGACGGTGTTTGAGACCATGAAAAAGGCGTTGAAAGACGGTGATCGGATTGAGCTGCGGGGATTCGGAATTTTCAACGTGCGGCCTCGGAAGACCGGCATTGGACGCAATCCTCGGACCGGCGCTGAAGTCGCTATTCCGCCCGGAAAGGCGGTCCGGTTCAAGCCTGGCAAGGAACTGCAGACCTTGCAGTAAGGGTGTGCTCCAGCCGCAGTTTGAGAAGCCGTGACGCACTGCCAAGGAGTGGTGTAACGGGTCGCTCACGCTCCACGGCGGTTTCAGGATGCGCGGTTCAGACGCAATATCGGGTGTTTACAGCGAGCCTGAACGGGTGATTCGGGTATCGCGCTGGCCGGGGAAATGGTGGCTCAGCGCCCTGCTGTTTGCATTGACGCTGGTGACCACAACAATCTTCGGCTTCGCCTGGGTAGCAAGCTTTGCTTCGGGGCGCCCGTTTGACCCCGACTGGATCTTCCAGGGGTATGTGCGCTTCGCGCACGGCAGTTCCGGGATATGGATTGGCCTGAACTTCTCGCTGCCGCTGCTGGTTATTTTGCTGGCCCATGAGATTGGGCATTATGTCGAATGCCGGCGCTGGAGGGTAGCCGCGAGCCTCCCATATTTCCTGCCCTCGCCGACGCTGTTTGGAACGCTCGGCGCATTTATTCGCATTCGATCGCCTATCTACAGGCGAGAAAGCTTATTTGATATCGGCGTTTCCGGCCCGCTCGCGGGTTTCATCGTGCTGCTGCCGTTTCTTGCGGCGGGCGTATCCATGTCGCGAGTGATCCACGATGCCGGATCGCAGGGGACGTTCGTTTTCGGAACGCCGTTGATCCTGCGATTCGCGGAATGGCTTCGCTTTCCAGGCATTCCATCTTCCGATTTGTCTCTGCATCCCATGGCCATGGCGGCATGGGCCGGCTTGCTGGCAACGGCCATTAACCTCTTGCCGATGGGTCAACTGGATGGCGGGCATA
>JBAUUG010000369.1:0-9549 GCA_049582585.1 Bryobacteraceae bacterium
ACTAAAAGTTTAGGAGGTCATCTCAAATGTTGTGCTGTTTCGTTCTTTGGCCGGCCAGGCTTGCTGAGCCCCGAACTCCCAGCGAGTATTCGGCGGGCTGCAGCGGCGGGAAGAACACTGGGCCACAAGCCAGCTTGCTGCTCAAGGCTCGTCGCTCTCGCCGTTGACGAAGAAGGGCTCCATCTCCTTGTACTCCAGGACCTCCACGGTCGCCTTCTTGGGAGGGTTGCCCTGCTCGATCGCGAGGAACGCCTGCTCCGACTGCGCCACCATCGCGCGCGCGAGGTCGTTCTTGTGGATCGAGTGGTACTTGGATGGCATGGCCCAGTGCAGCAGTGGCATGACGTAGTCAAGGATGCCCGGCGTGTTGGAGTTGCCGAGAATGACGGCAGGACGGTACACCCCGAGGAAGTCGAAGTTGACGGACTCGACAGCCTTCTCCTTCTCGCCGATGATCTTCGCGTACTTCATCCCGGCCTCTGGGTCCGCACCCGCTGCTGTCATGACCCCGCACACACGAGCCCCTCCAGCCTTGGCGGCGCGACAAAAGGCCTGTGGGTAGGCGATTTCGATCTTGCGCACCTCCTCCTCGGGCATCTTCGCGCTGCCCTTGCCGACGCCGAACGCGGCGAGCGCGACGTCGACTTCATGGGCGTGCGGCGCAACCTCGTCCTCGAGTCGATCCATGTTGATAATCACCTCGTGGACCTTGGGGTCGGCGAAGGCGTCCGTCTTGCGGCGCGTCACCACCACCACCTTCTTGCACAGCGGGTTCTTGATCAGAAGCTGCGCGATGCGCCCGCCCACGTTCCCCGTCGCGCCCAGCAACATCGCCGAGTACTGCGCCTTCGCCTCTGCCGCTGCCATCGTTACGTCACACGCGCGCGGAACCAAAAATACACGCATAGCTCTGAGTCGACATTCGGGGCATCCTCGCGCCGCTAATCAAGGGAGCGGCGGCTTAAAACCTACGGATTGCCACAGCGGCCTCGGATCGTAAAACGTCCCATTCGCGACCACCCAGCGGACGCTCCGAACATTGTGAATATCCTCGAGCGGGTTCGCGTCCAAGATGTCAAAATCCGCCCGCTTCCCTGCCTCTACCGTGCCGGCGCCCGCATCCACCTTCATCACCTGGGCGGGAACGATGGTGGCCGCCTGCAATGCTTCCAGGGGCGTAAAGCCCGCCTCGACGTAGATCTCCATCTCGCGGTAAACCGAATAGCCGGGCACGGCTTGGTCAGTGCCCGCCACCAGCCGAATACCCGCCCGGTGAAGCGCCCCCACGATCTCGAGCATCTTGCTCCACCTCAGTTTCACCAATGGCAGCCGATCGGCCGGCACTCCGCCGTTCTTAAATTGTTCCTCGAGCTCCGGCGCTACGTTCGCGATTCCGGGCTCCACGCTCGTAGCCGGCTGACCCGCGGCGTATGTATCCAGCTCGAATAGAGCGGCAGTGTCGTCGATCACCGTCCCATGCTCTTTCAGAATCCCGATCACCCGCTGCGCCGCCTCCGAATTCACATCAATCGATTTCACCGCGTTCATCTTCTCCGCCGCGCTGGCCTTGCGCAGATTCAAATCCTTCGGCAGCAGCGCCTCGAAGACATAGCTGATGTGGTTCACCTGGTCCATCCCCGCCGCAATACCCTCCAACAGCGACATTCCTTCCGGGATGTGCCCCGTGACAGTCATGCCCATCGCGTGTGCGTCTTCGCAAATTGCCTTCACCATCTCCGGCTTGACTGAGCTGTAAATCTTCATTTGCTGGAAACCGGCATCGTGGTATTTCTTCACCCAGGCAGCCGCATCGGCCGCTGAGTTGACTCTCTGCGTACCCAAGGCAATCGGTCCATCGCCGTCGACAATGCCTGCCGTCAGCAGCCGCGGGCCCAGTCCTTCTCCGGAATTGTTCGCGTCTCGAATCGCCGTGATGAAGTCATATTCGTTGCCCACGTCCCGCACCGTCGTGACCCCGGCCGCCAGGTAGATCGGTCCCCATTCCACTTGTTCGTAGTGCGCGTGCATATCCCACAAACCCGGAATAATGTATTTGCCCGTCGCATCGATATTTTTTGCATCGCCTGGAACCTCGACCGAGGCGCTCGCCCCGGCCGCCACGATTTTTCCATCACGCGTGATGACCGTTGCCGGATTAATCGCCGCTCTTCCAGTCCCGTCGATGAGTGTCGCTCCCATAATCGCGAGCGTTCCCGTTTGCCGCCCCGCGAGAGTTTTCGCTAGCTGTTCCAGGCTGGCAATTTCATCCCGCGCGCCTGCGGAAACAAAATCGGCGAGCGCCGCTTCGTACTCCTCGCGGACAACTTCGAAATGATCAAACTCCGCATCCCGGGTGACTACCGCCGCCAACCCGTCTCTGTCGTCCATCCATAGCGTCTCGAGTCCCCAGACCAGCCCGCGCACGCTGTAACGCTCAAACGGAATGCGATGGCCCTCAATCGCGAATGTGTCTCGACCCCGATCTTCAATCTCGATTGTCCCGGAAGGAAGAATCGCCAGTTGACTCGGTTTCCCGTGGCTTTGCCAATATCGAACCAATGCCTCTTGCAGCACCGCAGGCGCGTATCCCGCAATGGTGAAAAATTGCTGCGGAACAGCCACGTCCCGTAAGGATTTCCCGTCCCGCACCTTGGCCGAATGCCGACTGACAGCGATGCCTACGTCGATCGTGGATAAACGCGAAGTTGAACCCGAAATAGTGAAAGACGAAGGCGTGTAGTCCTTCGAGCAATCGAGCATCGCCTTCAGCGGAACCTTCGTCCCGCGGTCCGTAAACTCGAAAGCGGATTCAATCTTCACGCTCCGGCCCTTGGTTGAAACTGAATCCGCTTCCACGCCGATAGGCTGCTCGAACTTATGCAGCCGGAACTTGTATGAGTCCGTCCCGGCAAGCCCAACCCGCGACCAGAGCCAAGCCACAACGAGAAGAACGCACAAGGGATAACGCAACATTGAATTCCCCTCTAATGTTGCCATTCGGCTGGTGGCCAGACCAGAACCCGTTGTCGTGAGACGTCCATCATCTTCATGGCGATGTTCTCATCCAGCGCGTCTTGCGGGATTCGACCTTTCTCGACTTGTACCTGCTTGCAGAAATTCGCGTACTGCCGTTCGCGTGTTCAGCGCCAACAGAACCGCGACCGTAAGGGAGCGGCAGGCATACGCTTTCTTCCGCAACTTAATACCAGATAGATCATCTCGGCGATCGTGATAGCCGAGACTCCGATGTGATCGCCGTTTGTGATCGTGTTTTCGATGAAGGCGGACGCAGCCTTGCCAAGCCGCGGATCCGAGAAAACATACCAAATGACGGCGTGGGTATCGGCGATAGCGAGGATCATCAAAAATCAGAACGCGGGAAATTCGCAAACATCTCTATTCCGATTTTCGTGGATCTCCGCCGCTGAGGGAGCCGGGCCGTATTTGGCGAGCAGCCCACGCAAGGAGCGCGCCGGTTCCTTACTCGTCGACGCTTCAGGAACATCAGAAAGGATCTTGTGAATTGCCTCGGGTACAAGTTGATCCGCGGAAAGGCCGCGTCCCTGGGCCACTGCCATGAGCCTGGCCTCGTCTTACGGCTCCAGCGGCAGGGTCAGTGTCATTTCGCAGGCTCTCTTTCACATTTATTGTCTCTCAGCCGAGTTGCTGAGATCGCCCACAACGAAGCACTCTTGCGGAGTCGGCACATAGCGGAACTATATTGAGCTCACGGAAGCGGAGTCAGAGAAGACGAGGGCTCCTAATCCCTGGTCTCAACTACCCGGAGATGACCTTTTCGTCCGCATTCGATTAGTCTTCTGTCGAGTGTAAGCAGGCGCGCTCCCATTCGCCGTGCCGTCGCAATCAGAATCCGATCCACAGGATCGCCATGGAAGGACCCGGGCAATCGGGTGCTGTCAAGCGCGATTTCGGCTGACAACGCAGCAAGTTGCAGGCCCGGTGTGGCCAATGCTGTCTCCACCCACTGATCGCACGGACACTGCAGGGTGATTCGACCCTTAGCCTCCAGCATGCCTACTTCCCAGATTGACATTACCGAGAGCAACAGCTTCCCGCGATCTGCCGCACCCTCAATCAACTTCAGTAGCTTCCCGGGAAAGCGTCCGGCAACTCCCGACTGCAGCCAAATCCAGTAATGCGTGTCCAGCAGTAGAGGGCTGCTATCGATCGGCATCCCAATCTTCGCCAACTGACGCTATGATGTCCCCGTGAACTTCCACACTGCCCTTCATGCGGCCGAGCAGGGGCTGTGTATTACTGTGAGCCGGGATTAAACGCGCGACAGGGCGGCCGCGCTTCGTGATAGTCACTTCTTTACGGCTTTGCGCAACTTCGTCCAGAATTCGAAGGCACTTCTTCTTGAATTCTCCCGCGGGGATTTCAACTTTCATACCATGGTCATATTACCGTGGTCAGATTCCGCCCACGATCCAACGCTCGCCAGGCCTGCCATCCCCAATCATTCTGACGCTTCCAGCCCCTTCGCTCCTCGCCACAACTCCTCCATCCTCTCGAGCGAAGCGCTCTCGAACCCGCCAATCCCCTCTTCTACGTGCGCAAACCGCTTGCGAAACCTCATATTCGTCTTCCTCAGCGCCTGCTCCGGGTCCACGTTCAAAAATCGCGCCAGGTTCACCAGCGTAAACAGCAGATCGCCCATCTCCTCCGCGATGCGTTCCTCATTCCCGGATTCCCTCGCTCGCGCCAGCTCCGCCGCTTCTTCCTGCAGCTTCTCCATCACGCCGCCGATATCCGGCCATTCGAATCCCACCCCTGCGGCCTTCTGGCTGATCTTCTCCGCCTCCATCAGCGCCGGTAAAGTTCGAGGCACTCCATCCAGAATTGATCCGCTCTCCTGATCCGGCTTCTCCTCGCGCTTGATCTCATCCCAGCGCCGTTTTACATCCTCCGCCGTTTCGGCCCTCCCGTCCGCGAACACGTGCGGATGCCGCCGCACCAGTTTTTCGTTAATCGCATCCAGCGCGTCGGAAATTGTGAACAGCCCTCGTTCCTCCGCCATTTCCGCGAAGAAAACCGGCTGCAGCAGCAGATCCCCAAGCTCCTCAGCCAATCCCCGCCAATCCTCGGCGTCTATCGCGTCCATCACTTCATAGGTCTCTTCCAGAAGATACGGTTTGATCGTCTCGAAACTCTGCTTGCGATCCCAAGGGCACCCGCCCGGCGCCCGCAGCCGAGCCATTACCCTCGCCAATTGCGCAAACTTCTCTCCCGCTTCCGAAAATCGATCGCCCATCGATGCGCCTCGCTCCGAATATAGCGATAACATTGAGAGTTGTATGCCCGACTCCACTGAATCTCCGCTCGAATATCCCATCCCGCCCGCTACGTTCACCTTTATCGTTGAATCGCTCCTGATGCAGGCTCAAATCCAGCTCGGCTTGCTCAGTTTCGGCGAGAAGGATGAAGAGCCCGCGCCCAACCTGCCCCTCGCTCGCCATTCCATAGACATGCTCGCCATGCTGCAGGAAAAAACCAAAGGCAATCTGGCTGTCGACGAGCAGAGATTCCTCGAAAACGTTCTCACCGAGCTCCGTTTCCGCTTCGTTCAAGTTGCCGAAGAGGTAAGAAAACGAAACGAACCCATGTCTGCCGGCGCGCCATCCCCTCCCGACGATGCTCCGCGAATCATCACCGCCGACGGGGGCAAAGGAACCAAGACGGAGTAAATGCTCGACGAATTCGAGCATGCTTCCATCCTCGTGCTCGGTTCCGGAACCAGCGTGGGCGTCCCCATGATTGGTTGCCGCTGCAAGGTTTGCGCTTCCAGCGATCCGCGCGACAAACGCCTCCGCCCCTCCGTCCTCCTCCGCCTCGATGACCAGCGAGTCTTAATCGATACCTCGCCCGACTTTCGCTACCAGGCCCTCCGCTTTGGAATCGAACACCTGGACGCCATCCTCTTCACTCATTCCCATGCCGATCACATCCTGGGCTTGGACGATGTTAGGCCGTTTAACTTCATGCAAAAGCGTGACATACCGATTTATGCAAGCGCCACATCCTTGGAAGTCATCGAACGCACGTTCCAGTACATCTTCGACGCTGCTCCCACCGAATCCAGCCGCCCCAAGCTGACTCCTCACCTGTTCGAAGACCATCCCTTTTCCGTCGCCGGAATCCAGTTTCAGCCCATCCGCGCCTCTCACGGAAGAGGAACCGTCCACGGTTTCCGTTTCGGTGATTGCGCCTATCTCACCGATCACAGCGATATTCCGTCCCAGAGCCGTGAGAAGCTGACCGGCCTCGATGTTCTCTTCCTGGATGCCCTCCGCCACAACCCCCATCCGACCCATTCCACGGTAGAGGAATCGCTGAAAACGGTCGAATCTCTGAATCCAAAACGAGCTTTCTTTACGCACGTTTCGCACGATCTTCTTCACGCCGCCGTGGATGCGCGTTTGCCCGCCCATGTCCGCATGGCCTACGATGGCCTCGAAATCCCCATCGGGCGAGCCGATTCTATATGATCTTCAGATCCTTGGAGGACGCTCGCGGCCGCTTCGGACCCTGCGCTCTAACCATCGGAAATTTCGATGGCGTGCACATTGGCCATCAGGCTCTGTTGGCCGCAACCGCCTCATGCGCTAAGGAAAATAATCTCGCTTCCGCCGTTCTGACCTTCCATCCGCATCCCGCTGCCATCGTCGCCCCCGAGCGAATGCCGCAGCTGATCTCGACTCTCGATCAGCGGCTGCGCTTGCTCGCTTCCGCCGGAGCCGAGCGCATCCTCATCCTGCCATTTACCCAGGAAGTGGCCCATCTTTCGCCGGGGGACTTCGTTTGGCAAATTCTCGTCAATGCTCTGAATACGAAGGCGATCTTCGTCGGCGAGAACTTTCGTTTCGGGCACAAGCAAAGCGGTGCGCCTGAGACTTTGAAGGCTCTCGGCGAGCAGTTCGGATTCACCACCCGTTTCCTGAAGCCGGTTAGCCTGCGCGGCCAGGTGGTCTCCAGTTCTCTCATCCGTCACGACCTTGCCCAGGGCAGTGTGTCGCGCGCTGGACGCCTGCTGGGCCGCTGCTTCTCCATCGAAGGGCCGGTAGTGCCGGGGCGCGGCATCGGCTCAACTCAGACCGTCCCAACGCTGAATCTGCGGCCCGTCCCAGGGCAGATCGTGCCGCACGGCATTTACATCACCGAAACCATCGACCGCGAAAACGGCCGCCATTGGCAATCCGTCACCAGCTCCGGTACTAATCCAACCTTCGGCGCAACAGATCTCACCATCGAAACCTTCCTTCTCGCGCCGCCCTTCGACGGACAAACGCCCCAACACATCGAGGTCTTATTCCGCCGCTTCCTTCGCCCGGAGGAAACCTTCCCGAATGCGCAAGCATTGAAGGCTCAAATCCTCAACGACGCATCGCGAGCCCAGTCCTACTGGCGTCGCATCCTTCGATATACTGACTGACAGAACCGCGACCGTTAGGGAGCGGGGTTACTGACAGAGCCGCGACCGTAAGGGAGCGGTCGGGAGCACAATCATGCAGCTTTCCGAAGGCAAAATCAAGCATCTGAACGCGCTTTCTAACCAGCACGGCGTTATCGCCGCAGCCGCTATGGATCAGCGCGGCAGCTTGCGAAAATCCATCGCTTCCGCTAAAGGCGTGCCGCAGGATCAGGTCAATGACGACATGATGGCGGAATTCAAGGTCGCGGTTTCTAAGATCCTCACTCCGCACGCCAGCGCCATCCTGCTCGATCCTGAGTTCGGCATTCCAGCCGCGAAGGCCCGCGCTCAAAACGCCGGGCTTCTGCTCGCCTATGAGGAAAGCGGCTACGACAACACCAAGCCGGGCCGTTTGCCCGATCTTCTTCCGCACCTATCCGTCAAGCGCATCAAAGATCTCGGAGCGGACGCCGTCAAAATCCTTATCTATTACTCGCCCTTCGACAAACAGGATGTCAACGACATCAAACACGCTTTCATCGAGCGCATCGGCGCCGAATGCGAGTTCTATCAAATCCCGTTCTTCCTCGAATTCGTCGGCTACGATCCCGAAGGCGGCGACGAAAAAGGTCTCGAATACGCGAAGAAGAAACCCGAGATCGTCATGGGAGCCATGAAAGAATTCGGCAAGCCTGAATACCACGTGGACGTCCTCAAAGTCGAAGTGCCGGTCAACGCCGAGTTCGTGGAAGGAAGCAGTGTCTACAAAGGCAAAACGGCCTACACTCGCGAGCAAGCCCTCGATCTTTACCGCAAAGCGGCGGAAATTGCCGAAAAGCCATTCATCTATCTCAGCGCCGGAGTCGGCAACGCTCAGTTCGTAGAGTCGTTGAACATGGCGAGCGAAGCGGGCACCGATTATTCGGGAGTCCTGTGCGGCCGCGCCACCTGGAAAGACGCTGTCCCGGTCTACGCGAAGCAGGGCGTAAAGGCGCTGGAAGATTGGCTCTCCGATCAGGGCGTGAAAAATATCAATGCCGTTAACGCCGCCATCAAATCCGCGAAGCCTTGGCACGCGAAGTATGGCGTAGCTGCTGTCGCTTGAGCCGAGGCAGCGGCGAAAATCAATGACCTCTAGCCGCGAAAACTCGATGACTTTTGCTTCCATCCCGGAAGCCATAGAAGATTTCCGGCGCGGCAAGGTCCTGGTGGTTGTCGACGACGAGGATCGCGAAAACGAGGGCGACCTTACCATCGCCGCCGAAAAAGTCACTCCCGAAGTCATCAATTTCATGGCCACCCGCGGACGTGGCCTCATCTGTCTTGCGCTGGATGCCGAAATATGCAAGCGCCTTGATCTTCAACCCATGTCTGCGGTCAACACCGCTCGATTGGGCACTGCGTTCTGCGAGGCCATCGACGCCGCCGAAGGCGTAACCACCGGCATCTCCGCTTATGATCGCGCCCATACCATCCGTGTCGCCATTGATCCCGATTCGCGTCCGCAAGACCTCGCGCGTCCCGGCCACGTTTTCCCGCTGCGTGCTCGTCCCGGCGGCGTGCTGGTCCGCTCGGGTCAAACCGAAGCCGCTGTCGATCTCGCTCGCCTGGCAGGCCTTTCGCCCGGTGGTGTCATCTGCGAAGTGATGAATGAGGATGGCACCATGGCGCGTGTTCCACAATTGATGACATTTTGCCGGTCCTACGGATTGAACATGATTTCGGTCGCCGATCTCATTCGTTATCGCGTCCAGACCGAGAGGTTTATCGAGCGTGACGGAACCGGCCAAATCTCTACCGTCTTCGGCGAATTCCAAACTGTCCGATACGTCAGCCGACTCGATAACGAGACTCATCTGGCTCTCGTTCATGGCGATATTGCCGGCAAGAGCAACGTCTTGGTGCGCGTGCATTCCCATTGCGTATACGGAGATGTTTTTCACTCGACCGATTGCGATTGCCGTCAGCTTGTGGCTGCGGCTCTCGAAACCATCTCCCGCGCCGATTGCGGTGTCTTGATCTATCTTCACCAGACCGGCCCGGGATTGCGCTCTGTCTGGCATGACGGCCATCGCGAGCTGGTCGGCCACGGCCGCAATCAATCCAGCTTTATCCCC
>JBAUUG010000370.1:0-12172 GCA_049582585.1 Bryobacteraceae bacterium
TCAGATGGGTGCTTGGGTCGCGTCGACGCTATCGGCCACCCCGGCTCTGCCAAATTCCATCCTGCAGTTTGTACGGGAGACGATGCACTCCCACTCGGTCGTATAGGGGAACGCGAATGTTGAGGAAATTGGCAAAGCTTGTCGCCCTCCCGGTTGCTACGATTCTTTGCTTGTTTGCGCAGGAGCGGTATGGCGAACCCTATCGCCCTCAGTTCCATTTCTCTCCTCAGATGAACTGGACCAATGATCCTTGTGGTCTCGTTTTCGCTTTCGGAAAGTACCACCTCTTCTTCCAGTACAATCCGTTCGCTAACGTTTGGGGGCATATGAGCTGGGGACACGCGACGAGCCCTGATCTTGTGCATTGGACGCAGCATCCGGTTGCAATTCCTGAGGATAGTAAGGCCGCGATTTTCACCGGCAGCTCCGTCATCGACACGAAAAACACGAGCGGGCTGTGTATCTCGCGGCAGGGAGGCTGTATCGTTTCCATCTATACCGGTTTTAGTGCCAAAACCGCAACAACGCCGGAGCGACAGACTGAAAATTTGGCTTACAGCCAGGATGGGCTTACCTGGACCAAGTATTCAGGCAATCCCATTCTGGATCTTGGGCGGAGCGATACGCGCGACCCGAAGGTTTTCTGGTTCGCGCCTACGAAACGCTGGATCATGGTTATCGTTCAGGCCAATGATAAGAAGCTTCGAATCTTCGGCTCTCGCGACTTGAAGCAGTGGCAGCCATTGAGCGAATTTGGACCGCAGGGCGCAACCGGCGGCGTTTGGGAGTGCCCTGATCTCTACCGCCTGCCCGTAGAGGGCCAGCCGGACAAGACACGTTGGATATTGAAAGTCGGCTTAAATCCTGGCCATATCGCAGGCGGCTCCGGCGAGCAGTATTTTATCGGGCAATTCGACGGGACGCGATTTACGAACGAAAACGCCTCGAACGAGATACACTGGCTCGACTATGGGCGCGATTGTTACTGTGCCCTGACCTTCAATAATGAGCCAGCCGATAGGCCCCGGCACATCATCGGCTGGATGAATAACTGGGAATACGCAGCCGGCGCGCCAACATCGCCTTGGCGTGGCGCTATGACGTTGCCACGATCTCTAAGTTTGGCGGAAGTGGACGGCTCGCTCAGGCTATTGCAGCAGCCGGTCGAGGACCTCCAGTCATTGCGAGGAGATGCATTGGAGTACAACGGTGGGAACGAAGCGGAGCTCAATCGCAGAGTGGACGCCTGGCCTCACCTTAGCCAAACATTTGAGCTGCAGACTGAAATCAAAGCCGGTACCGCCAAAGAGATTGTTTGGAAACTTCTCGAAGGTAAGGATGACGAAACGCTCGTCGGCTTCAATGTCGCGAAGGGCGAGCTATTTGTTGATCGTTCTATGTGCGCCAATGCGCATTTCAATGAATCTTTCCCGTCCAAGACTGTGGCTCCGTTGAAACTCGATGACCGTCCTTTGCGGCTGCGCATATTTGTCGATCGCTCGTCCATTGAAGTTTTCGCTCAGGATGGAAAAATTGTAATGACCAATCTCGTCTTCCCGAAACCAGATAGCACGGGCATATCGCTCAGCGCGTCCGGCGGTCGCTTGGAAAATGTGCAACTCAAGATCCGGAGCTTACATTCAGCGTGGAAGGAGCGGCCGGAATGATTACAGCTACATCGACCACAAAGCTCAGTACGGCAACCATCAAGAGCAGTATCGTGGCCGCCCTAGGCGGCTTGTTATTCGGCTTCGACACAGCCGTTATAGCCGGAACGACGAAGGATTTAACTCAGGTGTATCACCTTACACCGGCGTACCTGGGAGTGACCGTTGCGAGCGCCTTGTGGGGCACCATCTTTGGTGCTATGTTTGCAGGCTTGCCCGGCGATCGTTACGGGCGGCGCGACAGCCTCCGTGCGATGGCAGTGCTATATGTAATCTCCGCTGCTGGATGTGCGTTCGCCTGGAGCTGGACATGGTTAGTTCTTTTTCGGTTCATCGGAGGAATAGGGATAGGCGGGTCCTCCGTGCTCGGGCCGATGTACATTGCAGAGATCGCTCCCACGAAGTGGCGCGGACGCTTGGTTGGATTGTTTCAGTTCAACGTAGTGCTTGGCATCCTGCTCGCCTACTTTTCGAATTACCTGATCGGTCTCATGCGTTTCGGCGAAGCAGAATGGCGCTGGATGCTTGGCGTGGCTGGTATCCCCGCGGCGCTGTTCTTACTGATGCTCTTTGGCATTCCGAGGAGCCCTCGCTGGCTGGTGAAGAAGGGCAGAATTGGCGAGGCGCGTCAGACGCTGCAGTTAACTGGCGAAGAGAATTACGAGCAGGAATTGGCCGACATCGTTGCTTCAATCGATCGCGAACATGGCCATGCAGACGAACCACTCTTTTCCCGTAAGTACCGATTTCCAATTTTCCTGGCGGTCTCGATAGGCATGTTCAACCAATTGTCGGGAATTAACGCAATCCTTTATTATCTGAACGACATTTTTGAGCGTGCCGGATTCAGCAAGGTCTCCGGAGACCTACAAGCCGTCGCTGTCGGCGCAACAAACCTCTTATTCACGATGATCGCGATGTCAGTTATCGACCGCATAGGCCGCAAGACATTACTGCTAATTGGCTCAATAGGTACAGCTGCCTGCCTTGCCGGCGTTGCGGGTATCTTTTTCACGGGAACGCACGAGAGCTTACTGGTTTGGCTGCTGATCGGCTATATCGCTTCGTTTGCGTTTTCGCAGGGCGCAGTCATTTGGGTTTATATTAGCGAGGTTTTCCCAAATAGAGTGAGAGCGAAAGGACAGAGCTTAGGATCTTTTTCTCACTGGTTCATGAATGCGTTGATCTCCGGCATTTTCCCGCTCATGGCAGCCAAATCGGGCGGCATTCCGTTCGTGTTCTTTGCGCTGATGATGATCTTGCAGTTCTTTATCGTGTTTACTATCTATCCCGAAACGAAGGGTGTTTCTTTGGAAGAAATGCAGCGAAAGCTGGCAATCAGCTAGAGGCGGTCCAGCACGAACATGGTCATAGATCGTAGAACATTTCTTGCCTCTTCTGCGCTATGGGTAACGCACACCGCCCGAACATCTGCTCGTACGAAGGCGCTCGGCAACGCAACGGAGGTCCCAGACCAAGAGCTGCTTCAGAAGATTGCCAACGATCCTTTGCGACCGCAATTCCACCTGTCGCCGGAGGCGGGATTTGTGGGCGATCCGTGCGCCCCTCGCTTTTTCAAAGGTGAAAATCATGTGTTTTTCCACGGAAGCTTCGGAGGGCGCGGCTGGTCACATGCACGAAGTGCCGACCTGATCCATTGGCAACACATGCCGAAAGCTCTGACTCCCACAGAGGGTTCTTACGATTCCTACGGTACCTTTACCGGGAGCGTCCTCCCAGGCGGAGATGGCGCGAGCGTTATCTACACAGGCGTTACGAAGGTTCCCAGAGAACAGGAGACGATTCGTAACGAGGGTTTGCGGGAGGTGCAGTGTATTGCGACGTCCATAGACCCCGACTTGGGAACATGGCGTAAGCGCGACAAACCCATCATAGAAGCGCCTCCCGCAAAGGTCGTTGGCTTCCGTGACCCGTTCTCATGGAGGGACGAGGACACCTGGTATGCCGGTATCGGATCGGGGTTCGAGCACAAAGGCGGCGTGGTCCTGCTCTACCGCTCGAAAGACACCCGCAATTGGGAGTATCTGCATCCTCTCGCGGAGGGTACCTGGAACGGGCAACTAGTTTCGAATCCGGTTGGCAGCGGCGAAATGTGGGAGTGCCCTGATTTTTTTCCGCTCGGCAACAAGCATGTCCTGATCTACTCGACTGAACACCACGTTTACTGGCACGTTGGTGTATTCGATCAGCGCGAACTCCGATTCCACTCCGAACGCGCAGGATTGCTTGACCACGGCGCGTATTATGCGCCAAAAAGCATGCTCGACGGCAAGAACCGGCGGATCTTATGGGGGTGGGTACAGGAAACTCGCTCGCAAAATGACTCGAAAGGGGCAGGCTGGGCCGGCGCGATATCGCTGCCGCGCGTGCTGACCGTGAGTTCGAGCAACGAATTGCAAATGGAAGTTCCACCAGAGTTTGCGTCTCAGCGAATCCAATCAGTCACTATCGAAAGTCCACGTAGCTCTCAACAGCTCGATACAGCATTATCGAAGGCCCCTATCAGAAATCGCGCTGGCGAGGTTATCTGCACGTTCAAGCCGGACCAGAGCCGTGGATGCGGCCTCGAGTTCCGCCTCCGATCAGCAGGAGCCGTTCCTATTTTTTCCATGACTAATGGTGGCGCAAACGGCACCTCGTCTGTTTCGATTGGTGACCAGACGTTGCTGCTAAGCGCCGACCAAGAGGGATTCTCGACCGCCCACATCTGGATTGATGGATCAGTCATCGAAACATTTATCGATAAAAAGCAAGTCATCACAATGAGATCGTACGCAGGCCCAAATCAATTGGACGACATAGATGTCGTGTGGTCCGGGCCGGCCGATGCGATGAAGAGCCTGACTATTTCAAGTATTAAGCGCATCTCAAACGACCGTCTGACAACCTGAACTATCGTCTTATGATTCGAAGGCATTTCCTAAAACTCATTGGAACCGTGCCTTCCGTTCCCCTCCGACGTTCCGCTTCCACAGATCAGCCTATTCGGATTAATGTTGGGCGACAGCTATTCGTAGACGATTACTTGATTGCTGAGACCTCGCTGCGACGCACCTTCCACAAACCGCGGATCCACGAGGCAAGCCCTGTGTTGAAACCCGAGACAGTTTTGGAGATGAACAATGGCTACTGCCCTGTAGCTTGCCCATTCCAGGATGGAGTGTTTTTCGATCCAAAAGACCGCCTATTCAAGATCTGGTATGAGGCGGGCTGGATGGACGGTACAGCCTATGCCTATAGTGAAGACGGCGTGCGATGGGTCCGTCCAAAATTGGATATTGAGCCGGACACGAACCGCGTACTACCTCGGCGTGATCCTTATCAACGTGACGGTGCTGGCGTGTGGCTCGATCTCGGAACGTCAAAACCAAACGAGCGGTTCAAAATGTTCATTTATCTCCGCAAGCGCAACTCGGAACAGTTTCACTATGGAGAGTTATTTTCCGGGAAAACCGACTCTGAAGGCGGTTTTCTATATACCTCGCCCGATGGGATTCATTGGAACGAGCGCAATCCGGCCGGGCAATGCGGAGATAACACAGATTTCTTCTACAACCCGTTTAGGAAAACCTGGTTTTATTCGATCCGGACGTATGACAAACGCGGGCGTATTCGGAGTTATCGGGAGTGCGCCGATTTTGTTCGAGGCGCAAGCTGGACCAATAACGATGTGTTTTTCTTAGCCAGTGTCGACCAGAAGGATCTGCCTGATCCTGACTTGGGGTACCAGCCGCAACTGTACAACTTGGATGCCGTGGCGTATGAAAGTCTCATGCTTGGGATGTTCGGAATTTTCAAGGGACCCCCGAATGATATTTCCGAGAAAACAGGAATCCCCAAAGTTACCGACCTGGAGATTGGTTTCAGCCGGGACGGGGTTCACTGGAACCGACCGGACCGCAGCGCGTTTTTGGCATGCTCACGCAAGCCCAGCACCTGGAATCGCGGATATCTACATTCCACCACTGGCGTATGCCTCATCTGCGGAGACGAACTGCGCCTATACTTCGGAGCATTCTCCGGGATTTCACCGCGGCTTGGCCACCATATGTATGCTGGCGGCAGCACTGGCCTTGCTTTACTTCGCCGTGACGGATTTGCATCCATGGATGCGGACACGCGGCCCGGTACCCTGACGACTCGCCCCGTCATTTTTGACGGTCGATATCTGTTCGTGAATGCCGACGCTCGCAACGGGCAGCTTAGCGCCGAGGTGCTAACGCGAAATGGGGAGGTGATTCCCCCATTCGAAAGGAAGAATTGCCGGACGCTGCGAGCGGATAAAACTTGCCAGAAAATATCGTGGATTGGGAGCGAAGATGTAGAGCAATTGCGAGGCAGACCGGTCGTATTCCGCTTCCACGCCGTGAATGCGAGATTGTTTTCGCTCTGGGTCACCGCCGGGGAATCGGGTGCCAGCCATGGATACGTCGCCGCAGGCGGCCCGGGATTTACCGGACCGACGGATACTATCGGCAGCACCTCCTTCTGATCACGGGCATTAGCTCCGGTCATTTTCCGGCGCGGTCCTAGCGAAGGCATTCCCGCCTTGGCCATATTGGAGTGTGAATCCTGCTTGGTCGCGAAGAAGGCACTCCCTGAAGCAAGCGACAGCCGATTTGTTTGAGTCACGAGCGGTGCCCGAAGCCGTGCATGTCGGCTGGCCCGAACCAGCGATAGCTTCTGAGTTGCTCGGGCCTCAGTTTCTTCTGCATCCGATCCAATTGGATCATGTGCTGATCTACTCCGTGAACAAAACACGGCGTACGTATCTCCGAACAGCCGACCGTGAGGGAACGGTGAGAGCGACTGCTCCGCCTGCCCTCCTTCGCGCGACTTGCGGATCGAAAGCAATAGGCAGTAGAAACGATTCACTACAGAGCAGCCGCACGTTTGGTGACGACTTATACTGGCGCAAGGCGAAATGTGGAGGCAATTGGCATGATCCAGCACATCAGTGCAGTGACCTTCGCCGTCAGTGACATGGCTCGCTCCATCGAATTCTACAAGAAGCTTGGATTCGAGTTAGTGTATGGGGGCGACTGCGCGGCGTTCAGCAGCTTGAAAGCCGGCCAGGCTTTCGTGAACCTGATGGCGAGTTCGGATTACGAGCATCGACGGTGGACGCGAGCTATTTTCCGTGTCGATGATGTCGATGAACATTACAGGGGATTGCGGGCACAAGGGCGCGAGCTTCAAGTGCCCACAGACGCGCCCTGGGGTGAGCGCTTCTTTTACGTCACTGATCCCGACGGGCACGAACTTAGCTTCGCGAAGCTTTTGTCTGCACATGGATAAAACGGGGATACATCGCGAACAGACGTCATTTCTTGACTGCAACGGACATTTTTTGGCCGCATGTCCTCCTCTGAGAAGGGTCCAGTTTTGTTGCACCTTGACTGTCGGCCGTGGACCTCATTTTCGGACGAGGCTCCGATAAAAACTTCGTAGACGCACCACATACACTGCGCTAGCTACCTCCAACAATTCGTTATGGTGGGCGCCGGAGACTGCCCAGAACTCTTTCGGCTCATTTGCTGCCTGAAAGACGCCTTGTCCCTGCGAGAACGGCACAATCTCATCGGCATCGCCATGAATCACCAGCAACGGCGCTCGCACGTGAGAAATCTTGCTTTAGGTATCGTAACCGCGCACCAGCAGCGGGCCGAGGAATGGCAGCACGGTTCCGGCAATCTTGCCGGCCGACATCAGTGGCGATTCCAGGATCACAGCCGCGCACTC
This sequence comes from Bryobacteraceae bacterium, assembly GCA_049582585.1. GTDB lineage: Bacteria > Acidobacteriota > Terriglobia > Bryobacterales > Bryobacteraceae > Bog-105. The sequence goes on from JBAUUG010000370.1 coordinate 7,431, forward strand.
TCGAACGTATCGCCAGATCGACAGCCACAGCGGTTCCGAGCGATTCCCCCTGCACGATAATTCGATCTCCTGTGTAGCCGAGTCGGACGAGCTCACCGTATGCAGTATCTCCATCTTCATAAAAACCGCGTTCGCTCGGTTGCCCATGACTCTTCCCGTATCCGCGATAATCCAGCACAAGGAATGCTGACCCGGCATCGAGAATCGCTTGAGCGTGGTCGATCCTGTGCGTTACATTGCCGGCATTGCCGTGCAGAAATAACGTTGCAAAATGGGCTCCGGTTTTCGGAAACCACTAGGCATTGAGTTGTGTGCCGTCTGCTGCCTGGATCCAACGATCTTGCGCCCCAGCCTTGGCCTGCAAGTCCCTGTCGCCCTGTGGATACCGCATCGGGTAGTAAATCAGCCGGTCTGCCAGATTCTGGAACATTGAGTATGTAACCACAATGGCGGCAAGTACTACACAGGAACGCCAAGGGATGTCCTCTCCGACAATGCGCAACGCCGAAATCGAAATCGTGCTATTACCAATGATGGTCCACGAACGCGAGCGTGTTAACATCGTCCGACCTGAAGCAAAAGGAGAACTCCTTATGTATCCCTCCGATGTTGTCGCAATACTTGCCAGGTATACCGCCGAAGGGGTTCCTTGCGCAATTCCGCCACGCTATCGTAGGCCGCCTGTGCTCCCTCGACCGTCGCTACACATCTTTCAAAAGAAGCGCTGTCCGGCTTCCGTAAGAGCCACCGCGTCGTGCGTTGGAGTAAACAGACACTCAGCCGCTTCTCCAGTGCCGCGATGCGCCGGCTCAGGCGCGTTTTCTCAACGGCGATTGTGCGAGCGGCGGCTGCTACTCTAAACATTCGTTGCAGGAACTCTTCTCCCTGCCTATGTCGGCCCGCGTTTTGCGGGCCCCTTCGCTGAGGTTGGTAGGCAGACCTTCGACGGGAAAGGTCATACTGACGCAACCGCCACTCTAAGCGCAAACGGCAACATCAATAAGGTGACCATTGAAGGCACATATACAGTAAATCCGGACTGTACAGGTTCGATGACACTCAACATGCCTAGCTTTGGATGCTACGGTACGCAGACTTTGTGATCGACGACGATGCTGAAGGGCTTCGGGCCATCGGCATAGATTCGGGAGTGGTTGAGAGTCGTCTTTACAGTAAGCACTGCCGAGAAGGTCACAAGGAGCAGTAGAAGATCTCGCCGATATAGCTAAGGCGTTCCTCTCCCAATCTCGAATTCCGAGAACGCGCGGAACGTCCTTCGCGACGGCCTCGACCGGACGGAGCTATGAGACAGAATCGAAACCAGAATAACCTTCCTCAGCATGACGAATTAGTCCACAATGGCCAAACCTTCGGCTGCGTGGGGTATCGCTCTTCAGGTGGTTCATTAGTGCGATAGCGGCGGCTCACGCGCACAAGCCGTAGCGGTTGTTTCCGCATCACTTCCAAAGTCGTCGGCAATCCGTACATTGGACCCAAAGGCGTCGGGACGCGCCCACTGTCCAGGTTGGCCCGGATTGAGCAGCTATTCGGCTTTTGCAGAGGGCCGGAATAAAACCCGCGCTCACGACGGCAGTGGCGACACTCGTCAAACCCAATATTTACGTTGGTTGATTTCTTATCCTATTTCGCAAAGCTGATGACGATCGTGCGTCGCTCATAACCGTGGTTGTCTGAAGGAGGATCGAATAGGACCGTGTATTGATCGCCAGCGATCCTCTCGATCTTCGCGCCATCAACACTCGCGACCTCTCGCGCAGTCCGAATGCGAAAGCTATTTTTCTGACCGCCGATCGCATCGGCGGCCACCCGCAGATCATTCCCGCTCAGTGACTCCGAGACCAGCTTCAAGCCGGTACTCGGATCGCCCATTGGCGGCGTCCGAAATGGCACTGCAATAGCGACGCCGCCGCTAAACCGCAGCGTCACGTCTGTCGTTCCGTTTCCAGCGTCGAACTCCATGCTCGCGTGCTCATCCTGTTCATTGTGGTCTAGTTTCACAGTAATGTTCTTTCCGCCGACCGTGGCTCCGAGAATCTTCGATCCGAGCGGAATTTTTGGATGAAACCGCACATGCACGTGTGCGCCTCTGTTTTGCAGGCGCAATGCCAAGGCTTGCACCGACTGCTGAAACGCAAAGCTCAACGTGGAATTCGCGACCCTTACATTCCGAACTTCCGCTCGATCCCACTCGTCCGGCAAATGCGGAGTTAGGGTTATCTCCGCATGCTCCGCTTCCACATCGATTCCAAACAGCCCGCGCAGGACCGAGGTGAGGAATGATGGGACGACCACGTCTGCTCCGGGACCGATTCCGTTTGCGGGTGATACGTGTCGCCCGCCAGCACCTCATCCATATGCCCTGGCGAATCGAGCGTGGACCACGGAATCAACCGTCGCCAAATCTGCCAAGCTACATCCGGCCGATGCATTGCCCAGAACGCCTGTGCCACATCTGCCGTTCCCAAAGCCCAGACGCTGCCATGAGCATAGCCGGCCGGATCATATCCTGGATCGTCTTCCGCTACGCTGCGCGTTCCCCAGTCGGACTGGAACCGCCATGACGCAATCCCCGCCAGCAACTGCTCACTCTGGGTATCGTTGAACAGATGATGCTCGACGGCTTCGATCGGCCGCAATCCACGGCCCTCCATCGGCTGACCATTTCGTTGGTGCCCTTGGATGGCGAAATTGCGCTGCGGATCCCAATACCGGTTCGCAAAAGAAGCTTTCGCCTTCTGTGCCAAAACTTGCGCCTGCTGTGCCGCATTTCCATCGCCGATCAGTGCGGCGAGTGTGGCGTACTCTTGACAGGCGAGAATCCAATCAGCCGAGAGCCCCAACTCATCGCGCATCGGGTTTTGTTCATCCATGCCCAGTTTCCCAGCGGGGATTTCGGGTAGACCGTCCGCATCAATTAACTTGCGGCAGTAACTAAACGCCTTCTCGACGGAGGGCCAGATCTCTCGCAGGAACGCTCTGTCATTGGTCGTGCGTACATACTCCGCGACAGCGGGGATGTAGGAATATGTCACGTCTGCATGTACGAACAGGTACGGGTATTTGCCTCGCCAATCAAGATAAGGCGCGCTCTGCGATAACTCATGCCAAATCATGCCGCTGTTGGAATCCTGGTACTTGGCGATGAACCGGATCTCGTCTCGCGCGTGCTCGTAATCGCCTGCAGCCAAAGCTGCATGCGTGGAGATCATTCCATCCCCGGCGAAATACCACGCATACTGCGGACGCCGGCTTCGCCGCGACGGCCCGAATCCGCCTACGTACGCGCACCCTAACTTGTCGGTGCATATCCAAGCCTGGTCGAGCGCAATCTCGGCCCATGCCAGCGCGCGATTAAGATCCTCATCCGGCGTGTCGATCTGCACCGCCGACGCCAACACGTCTCCGTGGTGCTTCCTAGAGTCCTGCTTCCACTGCTCCGATGTCAGCAGCCCCTGCGCCGACCTAAAATCGAGCTCGCTTCCTTCTTCTGCGCCCGTTTTCAAACGAGCAAACAGCACTTGTGGCGACTTCTCATCCAGAGCCATGGCAAGTTCATCGCTCTGCTTCAGCGGACGCGTTGTATTGAGCAGCTCGTCGTGCGCAGTGAGTCCGGGAGCGAGCAGTGCCGCCGCGAATGTTTTTGAGGGCTCCGTCAGCACATACCCCGACTGCGCATTGTCCCATCGCGCTTCCTGCCCGCCAACAGCCGCCGGCCACATGAGATTTAACGACGGATGAAACCTCACGATCACCTGCACGGAATGCACGCTGCGTACCGTGTAACGAATCAACACCGCTGGCTTGTCGAGTGGAACCCACACCTGCTCCTCCACCGAAAAATCGGGCCCGAGATACGTTCGCGAGAAGTGCGATGGATCCACCGAGATCGCGCTCACGATCTGCTTGCCGGAAATGCTGGTGACATCTCCGGAACGGCGAAACTCGGGATGGACGTTATCGGCAATCTGCAGAGCGCCGGCCCAAATCTCCAACCCGGCGTTTGCGTATCCCCCGGCCCATGCGCGCCGTCCATGAACACTTAGAAAATGTGTTTGCTGGGCAAAGTTCATCGCCATCTGCAACCGCCCCGCAGAAACACAAAATGCCGGCCAGAGCCATATAACGAATATTGCGATTAATCGTTTCTTTTGCACAGGCACACACCGCAGTAAGATACTTCCCCAAGACTCCCAAGCGGAACTCAACAACTCCATGTCCCGGCTCATCACGCCCGACCCACGTCCTGAAACTCACCTAGGCTGAGCGCGCGTAGCACGGCAGAAGATCTGCCGCGCTGCCACTACAACACTAACCTGCTCCCTCCGTCACAGCTCCGCAAACCTTTTTCCCGCGTCTCATCGAGCAGAACTGTGAGGCAGAGATTTTGGGAAGCGAATGCCGGCAGTCGGGTTGTAATTGGGTGGATCAGAATTCCGAGCGCTCGGTCATTTGGTCAATGCCCTGTTTGCGCGTCATACGACCGCATGGATAAATTAACGCCGAGTTAACCTGAGCGTCAGGGCCTCGCCATGACCGAACGACCAACATCCTTTGCTCAGCAAGAGATCCTCGCCCCGTTGGAGCTGACGAAGGGAGAACTATCTATGTCGCGAAAAAAGATTTCTAGCGGTGTGGTACACGAAGTGCCCGCAGATTCAAAAAAAGCACTTACATCCGACCTGCAAGTATTAACAGCATGGAGGATATTACACCGCTCGCAC
>JBAUUG010000371.1:0-13021 GCA_049582585.1 Bryobacteraceae bacterium
TCGGAGATTTCGCCGCCACGCTCACCAAAGGCGCTCACATTGAAGTTGAGGGCGCGCTTCGCAGCCGCGAACAGACGCTAGAGCTGAAAGGCAGCTCCAAGAAGAACCCGGAAACGAAAAACGTCCGGTCCTGGTTCGTTCGTGCCGAATCCATTCGCAAGCTCGATCGCGCCGAGAAAGCCAGTGATGATGCTCCGGCTGATGACGTTCCGTTTTGATTTTGTTCAAGAACAGCGGCCGCACACGCGGCCGCTGTTATTACATCGAAACTTAAGCCGCATGCGGAGTAAGCTGAACGAACGCGTTCGTTCTGAAATGGCACTCGGATTAGATTGGAGCGGAAAACTACACAACCATGGAATAAAAACTCGCCGCAATCGTCCGCGCCGACCTCTCCTGCGTTTGTTCCTTCCCGCCGTCGTTTACGGGGCTAGGTCGGTAGCGGCATAGCAGAGATCCGCAAATATCCGCGGCTCATAAAGGCTGCGAGATCCTGCCTTGCTCTGGATTTGAGGCACTGCTGCCCTGACGGCGCGGTACATGCTCATCATATGGGTAACATCAGGCCGAACGGAATGCCTGACAAACATGTTGCATAACTCGCGCATCACTCCGTTAACGGTGCCTTCGTGAACATTGATATCTGTTCCACCAAGATCGCTAATCGATTTGAGAACGCGATGCGGTACAGAGTCACAGACGAACCAGGAATGTCGGCCAGGGTTCATGTTCGCCCAACTGACTGCCAGGCCGAGTTCAAAGGGCATGTTGAAACGAGGGGTGCGCGGGGCAGTGCGGGACAGTTGAACTCTCGATAAATCGTGAACGGAATACCGGCACTCATGCAGAAGTGCTTGGATGCGATCAAGACGACGCGTGGTGTCTGGAATTTCCAGTGTGGTGTGCGGGACCAACCGAAAGGCGCTGATGCCGACGATATATGCAAGGTACAGTCCTTCGAAGGCTGAATCGTAGGGGAGATTCAGGAAAACATAGTCCTGGTGGACGGCCCGACTTCTCAATCCGGCTACTTTCGGGAACCGGATTTCCTGCTGAGAGCTTTTCTTTCGGTGCGCTTGGTTTTTGCGCCGTTCTGACGAGCATTGGCCTCACGATACGGCCGCAAAAGCTCCCGAATAAATGCTTGACGCTCGGGCGTTATACCGAATACAGCGGCAACTTCTTCTGGCGAAACGCCAGGCCCGACAAGCTTAACAGGCTGCCTCATGGCTCCAGTGTAGCGAGTCCGTCAACATTTGTGATGGAGAACTGGGATCGCTCCTTTTGCGCCTTATCGACCATTGCAACCCAAGGCGAGTTCAATCGCGCAATCCCGTGCTATCTTGGCCTCGTGCGAAACCTGCATCGACCGGCAATGCTGAAGACATCTCAATTCGTTCCCGCTTTATGCAGATTTTATGCAAATTTTATGCAGATTCGCGCAATTGGGTACATTCGGGCGCATCTGCATACATCGCGGTACAATGTATGTAATTGAAAACAAAGAAAAGCGGGAGTAACTCAATGGTAGAGTCACAGCCTTCCAAGCTGTTGGTTGCGGGTTCGATTCCCGTCTCCCGCTCCAATTGAAGCTGCTGACCAGGAGACATTTTCGCTTTAGGCGGGATTGCGATTAGCCGCTGAATTCTCCGCCTCGCGCGAGCTCCACAAGTTCTCTGATCGCCGCAACTACCAAATCCGGCCGCTCCAGCTGCACCCAATGCCCGCATCCATCCACGCGAATGTGCCGTCCCCGCTCGCTTTGCTGAACCCAAGCATCGCGTTCTTTCAGCTCGTTTTCAGTCGCGCTCGAAGCCGAGAGAATAATCAACGGAATCTCTTGAGGAATGGGCATCTCTAGCGCTGCCTGAGCATTCTCCGGCAACGCCGAAAGATACTTCGCCATACCCGCAAAGCACTTCGGACAACTCCAATGGGCGCGAATCATCGGCCACACTTCCGGCGGAAGCTTCTGAACCTCGCTGATCAGCCCTTCCATAACCTTGCTCCCTCGACCGGCGCTGGCCCGAGCCACTAGTTTCGGAAACCGCCTGCTTCCCGAAACCAACGCCGCTAAGGCGGCTCTCACGATGCCGAAATGAGCCAGCACTGCTCCACGCCGAGACAATCTCGCGCCTATCCTCAAACACCGAAGTTCATCCTCGCCGCAATTCGCCCAATATTGCAATGCCACCGGATCCACCAACACGAGCCCTGCGACCTCACCAGGCGCAAGATGCGCGAAAGCGCGAATCAGGAGCCCGCCAAACGAATGTCCAACCAGAATGTACGGCGGGATCACATTCGCGCGCGAAAGAAGCGCCCGCAGCTCCATAACCATGCGTTGAACCGTGCGTGGAGCGGAACAGTTCCCGCTCCACCCGAGACCCGCGCGGTCATAGCTGCAGACGCATGTGAAACCTGCAATTTCCGGCTGCACCAGCGCCCAGCTCAATGAGCTCGCCGCGATACCCGCTTCAAGCACGACCGCGGGCTTGCCCGCTCCTTGCCGATTCAAGTGAAGACGGCAGCCTGCTGCGTCAATCAGCCGCCCTGGAGCTGGATACCTCCGCCGGTCGCGGCGCGCGCCGAATGCCTGGTAGGCGAGGCTCGCCGCAATCAAACCGGCGGCCAAAATCAGCAGAATCACTTGCCCGCGTCTAATCCGCAACCATGAGTTCGCCCGGAAGAATGGGTCGCGTTCTTGGCAACCATCCAAATCCGGCGGCAACGCCCACCGCCCCGAGCGAGATCACGAAAGCCGCCAGCTTAAACCCGTCTGCGGTGTGCGTCCGAGGTAGCGTCTTCCACGACAGCAATAGCACGCTCTGGGCCAGCGTTACCGCCCAAACGGCGCCGTAGAAATATCTTCGTTCCATTCCTTCGCCTTTTGTGGAGGGCTTGACTCTGGGTAACAGGCCGAACAAGCCCAGCAGCATGATCGTCAATAAAACCGGAACATATCCGTACCAATAGATCTGCTTCAAGTACCATTTGCGAGTAATGGCTGCTGCAATCAATCCCATCAAATTCAGAAGCGTGAAGTTCAACAGCGCGTTCCACGCAAACGTGTAGCAAACGCGGCGATACACCGGATTAGGCTTGTCCTCGCAAAATCGCAGGATACATGGACGCGGCTCCACGCCGGGCAATTTTCCGAACACTCCAGCGGCGCCCGTCGCCGCCGCCACAAACATCAGCCAGAAGAGGTTGCGGAAACTCGGCCCATGGGCAAACAAGTCGAAGGTGAGCGGCCCGGGCCCCAGGAAGAACACCCAAATCCAGATTGGCCAGTGCGCCACGCGATAGATGATCTTGTTTCGCTCGCGAATCTTCCGCTGATGCGCGTATTCGACTTTGAGCGTATAAGGCATCCTTAACGAGCGTACTATTCGTTTCCATCTTCTGCACAATATTAAGAAGGAGAAACTCGAGACATGTGGGCTTGGCGCTGGCTGGAGCGGTCGAATGAGGATTTTACTTACGCCATAAGGACCTTCGCCCGAGCGCCAGGATTTACCACGGTAGTAATTCTGACCCTCGCACTCGGAATCGGTGCGACAACTGCCATTTTCAGCATCCTTAACGCAGTTTTACTGCACCCTTTGCCATATCGAAATCCAGACCGGCTGGTGGTTGTTTGGGAGAAGCTTGCGCATGATCCCAAGGCGCCGCCGATCTTCGATTTCTATCGCGATTTCGAAATCTGGAAGAGTAAGAGCCGGAGTTTCGAGCAGCTTGCTCCAGCGACCTGGGCCACCGGCGGACAGATCCTGACGCGCATTGGACCTGCGCGGGACGTGCTCGCCTTGCCGGCCGGAATCGATTTCTTTTCATTGCTTGGTGTCGCGCCTCAGATCGGGCGCGCGTTTCAACCGGACGACTTGCACCGTGACTGCACGGTTGTCTTAAGACATCGCTTTTGGATTGCGGCGTTTGGCGGCGATAAGACCGTCCTCGGGAAGCACATCTCATTGAATGAGAAGCCCTGCACCATCATCGGCGTGATGCCTCCAGGATTTACGTTTTACCCCGATGCGCTCTCGATGTGGATGCTGATTACCCCGAATAGCGAGATTGCACGGAACCCCGACGCCCCCGTCGGAGTGTTTGGATTGCTGAAGCCCGCGTGTCCATCGAACGTGCACAGCGCGAATTGGAATCGCTATTTACAAATGAGCATCGAAACGACGCGGGCGGCGTTTGGCGCCTGCCGCGTATTTATCCCCTCGCCGAACAGTTCGCTTATCTGACCGGGCCCAATCTGCGGCTCAGCCTGATGGTTCTATTCGGGACGGTGACCTTCGTGCTTCTGATTGCGTGCGTGAATATAGCCAACCTGCTGCTCGGCCGCTCTCTCTGGAGAGAAAAAGAAATTGCGATTCGGGCAGCTTTGGGCTCCGGCCGGCTGCGGCTGATCCGCCAATTGCTGACGGAGGGTTTGGTGCTCTCATTTGCCGGGGCGCTCCTCGGGGTAGTGCTGGCGCTGGCAGCCGTTCGCTATTTCCGCGCTTTGAATCCCATCGAAATGCCTCCTGGAAATCCGGTGAGCGTCAATCTGCAGGTTCTCGGTTTCGCTGCCGTGCTCGCCATCGCGACAGCCCTCTTGTTCGGACTCGTTCCCGCCTTCAAGGCGTCCAGCATCAATCTGATCAATGCTCTGAAGGCGAGTGGCCGAAGTGCCTCCTTCAGCCCGGCTGCTCGCGCGTTTGGGAAAGTGCTGGTCGCGGCGGAAGTCATGCTTTCCCTCGCGCTGCTGGTCGGCGCGGGTTTGCTGATTGAGAGCGTCAGCCGCTTGGCTTCGGTGCCGCTCGGGTTCAGAATCGATCGCGTTCTCACCGTGCCCCTCGAGTTGCCAAGTTGGAACTACTCCAAGAGCGTTCTGCGCGCGAGATTTTATCGTGAGCTCCTGGCCGGAATCAGCACGCGTCCCGGCTTCGAATCGGCTGCTTTCGCGAGCACCCTGCCCCTAAACAATGGCCGAGGGAAAGGAGCTATTTTGACGATACAAGGTAAACCCGAGCCAGTCGCCGCAATCGCGCCGCGCGACGTCGGACAGAGTTCCATTACTGCCGATTATTTTCGAATTATGGGTGTTCCCCTCGAAAGAGGACGCCTTTTCGAAGATAGTGATCGCGAGGAGAGCGCGCCGGTCGCGATCGTAAACGAAGCCCTCGTCAGGAAGTATTTTCCGCATGAGAGCCCGATTGGCAAACACATCAAACTAGGCGAGCCGGGAAGCAGCAAGACGTGGCTGACCGTCGTAGGCGTGGCGGCGAATGAAAAGGACAGGAGTTTTTTCCAAGAGATGACCTGGGAAGAGATCCCGCTCGTCTTCCGCCCCATCAATCAGGATCCGCCCCTTACCGGGACTCTTGTATTGCGCGCGGCAAGAGACGACATCGCATTGGGCGCCGCGATCCGGAAGCAGATTCGAGCCCTCGATCCCACCGTGCCGGTTGGCGAAATGCAGACGATGAATGAGAGGCTTTCGCAAACGCTTGCGTATCCACGGTTTCGCGCGGTCATATTGGGCACGTTCGCCGGACTTGCTCTTCTGCTGGCCGTTGTCGGTTTGTACGGCGTGCTCTCTCAGTTGATAGCGCAACGGACTCGTGAGTTCGGCGTACGCATGGCGCTCGGGGCCGGAAAGCGGGATGTGCTGATGCTTGTTATCAAGCAAGGCATGCTGTTGACCGGCGCCGGACTGATTGCGGGTTTGGCGATTGCATGGTGCTTAACAAGATTTCTGAGCAGCCTGCTGTACGGGGTGAAAGCGACTGATCCATGGACCTTGGCGGGTGTCTCTTTGCTGCTCGTTGGGGTATCGTTTTTGGCCACTTATCTCCCGGCCCGCAGAGCGGCACAAACAGACCCGATGGCGGCCTTGAGATACGAATGAGCGCGCGCCTTCTACCCCGGAGCAGACCACGAAAGGCGATGGTCTGATCCACCTAGACGTTGCTGATGGTTGCGACAGATCCGTCGAGTTTCGCGAAGCTGACCGTAAACGGTTCGGCGTAGGTACAAGCGAGATCCTGCAGAAAGCTGATCGCGACGGCCTCCCCGAGACGCATCGAAATATCGGTGTCGCTCCGCCAATGAATGCCCGCGTGAATGCCGTGACCAAAGCTGATGTTATGGGCCAGCTTGTGGAGTTCGCCGTTTACGGTAAGCGGGTCGGCCCCTTGCCAAGCCTCGAGCTTAATGCCGCTCCTGCTTGGGACAAGGGGGTTGGGCAGCGCGTAGTCGCCGTTGAAGAAAAACTTCAAAATGGTGATGCAGGCCCCGCCGACGGCGCCGTGGCCCGTCGGGTAGGCAGGATGCGCCGGAGATCCCTCCGGGAAGGCTTGCGAAAGAAGGTACGTCCCATATTTCTCGTAGCTGCGCCGGACCGCCTTCGAGTTCAAAACGTTATCGTGCGGCTTGCCGTCAAAGCTGACGCCACTCTTAATCAGGTCCACAAGAGCGCCGCCGGCTTCAGGGCGATGGCGCAGATGAACGAGCCATTTCTGATACCAGACTTCGTTGACTGCGATCTTTGCGACCTCGGCCAGCGTGGCGGCAAAATCCGGCGCGCCAAAGGTTCCAAAGCCGTTCTGAGTTTTGGAATTGAAGTACGGATTGCCCGGGTTCACAGGCGCATTGCTTGACTCGAGCACCAGATATGCAGTGAAGTAAGCCTGAAAAAGTATGTCCACGTGGGTAAACGCCGCTAACCCTCGTCCGTTGTGAAGATACCGCTGTACAGGATCGTTTACGTTCTCGAGGCCGGTAGAGATGCCGTTCTGGACATCACTCCACGTTGACAGGTCGGTCATGTAATCCAAGCCAGCCTGGTAGGTGACGTACTTCTGATGAACCGCGAGAGCGCCAAGCATTGTGGGCTGGACGAGAAACTGTGAGAGGTAGGGTCCCAGCGTCTCTCCGGCATAGTTGCCGCGGAAGAGAAGCGTAGGCGTGACCTGATTATTGTTGTCCGTGGGGCCGGCGTAGTCCGGTAAGCTCGAGAGTTCTTTTGCCGCCTCCTTGGCTATTCGATTCTTGTCATAGCTGGTGAAGGCTACATCGCGAAGAAGAGAACCCCAATAGAGTTCGACAAGCTCCGTCGCGTAGGCCTCGCTGGCGAGGGCAGGCGCAGGCGGGACAACGTCCCATGTCTTCTGGTTTTCCGGAGACGGAGCGTCTCCAAACTGGCTGGAGTCCGAGCCGCAGAAGGTGTAAGCATATGAACCCATCGGGCCATTCAGCGTACGAGCGCCACCCAGTTCGATGGCCTCGAAATCCGCAAAGCTGCCGCTGTTCAGCGCATTCTTAAAAGTGGCGAAAGCCCCCAGGTCTACCTTGCCGGGACCCATCTGCTTGATGCATTTGGAGTAAGTGCCGCACTTATCGGGGTAGCTCTGCTCATCACCGTTCGCGGTGTGTGGAGGGATGGCGACAAGTGCTTCTCGGGTAGCGGCATTAAATCGGCGGGTGAAGCTCTCAATTACGCGCGCATCGGAAACGTTGGGTACGCAGGGCGCCGGAGGTGGTGTGTTGCAGGGATTAGACATAGTGCTGTTTAAGAGTAGCGCGCCCGATAATATCACCGGACGGCAGTGGAAGCGCTGAACATCGCTGTCTAAATGGCTATCCTGGACGTATGACTTACAGCGTGGCAGAGGCCAGGAACAGGCTGCCTGAGCTGATCAGACAGGCCGAGGCAGGCGTCTGTGTGACTATCACCAAACGCGGCATCCCCGTGGTCGAGATTGTGCGCAAAAGCGAGGCTTCTCCGCGCAAGCGCGTGTTTGGCGTTCTTGGCAAAAAGAAGGTCGTAATCGATCCGGACTGGGCTGCGCCCCAAGAAGACTTGTATGCGTGGCTTGCCGGCCATGTGTGATGGCGGGAAGGTTTTTGGTCGACTATCCGCTTCGTCAGCACCATGCGAATCGTCTCTTCGAGCTGCCTTTGCATCACAAAGATCCGTTTGATCGGCTGATCATCTCGACTGCGCTCAGCGACGATCTGCCCGTGATTTCGCGTGATGAGCAGTTTCGGAAATATAAGGGGTTGCGCGTCGTTTGGTAGAGAACGGCCTATAGCGGTAACCAGCCGCACATTCACCGTCAACTCCTCCCCACAACTATGAAACACTGCCAAGAGAGCACACCCGCATGAAAAACAATCTTCCACGTCGTCGATTTCTCCAAACAGCCATAGCTGCAGGCGCCGTCTTAGCGCCGAAGCAAATTCTTCTCTCGCAGAACTCGCCCGCGCAATCCTCCGCCCCGGTTCCGGCCAGCGATCGCATCCGTCTCGGCATCATCGGCATCGGCATGCAAGGCTCCGGGCTGCTGGAGAATGCCGTCGGCCTTCCGGGAGTCGAGTGCGTGGCCGCTGCCGATCTCTACGACGGCCGCCACACTCTAGCCAAGCAGATCACGGGGAACGCCAATCTGCCCACGACTCGGCGCTACCACGAGCTGCTCGAGCGTAAGGACATCGATTGCCTCATCGCGGCAGTCCCCGATCACTGGCACATGCGAGTAGTCGTCGACGCGTGCAACGCGGGCAAGGACATCTACTGCGAGAAGCCCATGTCGCACACCGTCGCGCAAGGGTTCGAGATGGTCGCCGCGGCCCACAAAAACAATCGCATCGTACAAATCGGTTCGCAGCGTGTAAGCTCAGTCCTTTGCGCCAAGGCCCGTGAGATGTACCACAACGGCGCGATCGGCGACATCGAAATGGTCGAGCTCAGTCTCGGGCGCAACAGCCCGACCGGCGCCTGGGAGTATCCTCCGCCCTTCGATGCCTCGCCCAAAACCATCGATTGGGACACTTGGCTGAACGACGCGCCCAAGATTCCCTTCGACAAATATCGCTTCGCCCGTTGGCGCTGCTGGAAGGAGTACGGCACCGGCGTTGCAGGCGATCTGATGGTCCATCTTCTCAGCGGGATGCAGTACACGCTCGGCTGGAATGAGGCGCCCCGATCCGCATTGACGCTGGGCGGCATTTTCCGCTGGAAGGATGGCCGCAATATGCCAGACCTGCAGTCTGTTCTCTTCGATTATCATGGCGTTCCGGTCTACGTGCGTCTAAGCCTGGCGGCGGAAACCCCCGAGCTGGCGCGCTTCATGGGTCCCAAAGGCATTCTCGATGCGAGCGGAACTGAATTGCGCTATTCGCCGCAAGCGGGCGTCGACACTTCGCCGAGTTATTACTCAGGCGGTTTCCCGCGCGAGATGCGTGCCGAATATGTGAAACAGTGGGAGGCCGAGCATGAGCCCGCGCCCGGCAAGGAGCCGCTCAGCGACGACACGGTCTATCACGGTAACGATTGGGACGATGTGCGGCCCCACCTATGGAACTTTTTCCAAGCCGTGAAGACGCGCAATCCCGTCGCCGAGGATGCCGTTTTCGGCAACCACGCCGCCATCGCCTGCCACATGGCGAATGAATCCTATTTTCGCAAGAAGCCCGTCTACTTCGATGCCGAATCGAATACCGTGAAAAGCTGACCGGATGGGGGCATTAGAACGGCTCCGGGATTGAAAGCCCGCGCCGGATCCTTCTCGCGAGTAATCAATTTCTTGGATCCCCGGTATCGAAGTACACCGTCGAAGGCGCACCCGAGCGAGCCGCGGCTATATCGAGATATCCATCGCCGTCAAGATCGCCGGCCGCCAGTCCGTACGTGGTTCCCCGGCCATCGCCGAATGGAATTCGAACGTATGATTTCCCCGTCCCATCGTTGAGAAAAAGTGTGTTTTGTCCGCTCGCTGCACCGCAGACGATGTCTTGTTTCCCGTCATTGTTGAGATCGGCTATCAGGAGCGAAAAACAACCTGCGGGACCTGTATCGAGCGGGAGATAGGAATCGAAGTGTCCCTTCCCGTCGTTCCAGTAGATTCTGGTCGCCAGATTGAGATGGCTCGCGACAACATCCGGGTAACCATCGCCGTTTAGATCGCCCACCGCTAGAGCGCGGGTATCGGCGCTCAGCGGTCCGATCGGAGCGTAAAAGGAAAATGTTCCCTTCCCTTCGTTGCGATAAATCGCACTCTGTTGTCCATCGCGATGAGCAAAGACCAGATCCGGTTTTCCATCGCGATCAACGTCGGCAATCACTACCGTGACGGTAGAATCCTGTTCCTTCCCAACCCGGATGGAGCGAGTGAAATGTCCTTTCCCATCGTTGAAGAAAACAAAATCGCCGCCTCCTCGATTGGCAACCACAATATCCGGGTACGAATCTCCATCGAGATCGGCGACCGCTATGTTGCGAGTGACCATCTTGAAGTTCCCGTAAGTTCCGCCGTATGTGAAGTGGCCATGGCCGTCGTTCAGAAAAACCGGCTTTTCGTCTCCCTCGTCGGTCCCGATTACAACATCGAGCGTGCCGTCTCCGTTCAAGTCGGCGAGCGGGATACCGTAGCTTTTGTACTTGCGTTCACTCAGATCGTAAGGAGGCCCGAACCGCCCCTTTCCATTGTTAAGGTAGATACGAATCGGCGACGGCCAATGTCTTCCGGTAGAAAGAATTACATCCGGTTTACCATCTCCGTTTAGATCGCCGATACTGACCGCGGCTGACGTATCCCCGGAACCCTCGAGAGCCACCGATCGAGATAGGTTCCGGTAGCTGGGTTTGGGTGGAATGCTCCGGCCCGATCCGTCCAGCAGAGGCAGGGCCACCAGTCCAAGCATGATCCATAAGCACGCCAACGGTTTCATTCAGATAGGTTCGAAGTGCGCGAACATCGTCTTAAACTCGGCCACATTGCACGGTATCTCATAAGAGCAGACTGCTTCGAAACGCTTCCACAATTCCAATACAGCAGGGTTACTATGAGCGCCCGCAATCGCTTCCTGAGACACCCACTCAAATACCTCGACAATCGTTCCGTCAGCCGCCCGCATCACGATCGAAGCGCGTTCGGTGACGAGTCCCTCAGCCCGCAGCGGCGGTAAATGGTTACGGACGAGTTGAAGGAGGGCGTCCTCGCACCCGGTCTTCGGCCTGTAGCATGCAACTGAAATTGAACCCATATCAGCAGCAGAGCATATCACGTGCGTCGCTCGCGCCGGCACGCGGCCCGGAGCGCCTCAATCAATTCTTCTCTTCGAGCGCTTTCGACAGGAACGGCAGCACCACTCTCTCCATCCGAGCCCCTATGTGGTCATTATGCGTGCCGTTGTACTCCGAATAATCATGTGGAATGCCGAGCTTGGTCATCTGTCGGTCAAGCTGATCCGCGCCGATCACAATGTCTTTATCCTCATCCTGTCGCCCTACGTCAAATGCCAGCGTGCGCAACCGTCGCTCCCCGGCCGCGTAGTTTGCCGTAATCTCATCCAGCATATTGGCCTTCCATTTCGCCACGACTCGCGGGAGCGGCCGGCCCTCGGCATCAAACGGCCAATCGACTCCGAATGGAGGATTGCTGAGGTTGGGGGAAAACGCGGCAGCCAGTGCTAACTCAATCTGCGCGCCCATCCCGGCTTTCACTATTTCCTCGAGAGTTTTGGCGTGCTCGGCTTTGAGAACATCGTCAACTTCTTCGCGTTCGTCCCAGTAGATGCAGCTTGGGCTCATCCCGTAAGCGGCGCTGAACACCTCTGGATGCCGCATGCCCATCCGCAGCGCGCCGTATCCGCCCATCGAGTGTCCTGCGATCCCCCGGCTGCTCGCCTTGGCAATTGTGCGGTAATGCGCATCAACGTAATTGACAACGTCTCGAGTGATGAAATCCTCCCAATCGCCCGACAGCGCAGAGTTGGTGTAAAAACTGCCGCCAACTCGATTGAAGCTGTTGGGCATGACAACAATCATCGGCTCGATCACGCGCCGCTGCAGCAGCCGGTCCATCATCTCAGGCAGCCCGACGTATGCCGGATTCATCCAGCCGAGGTCTGTTCCCGTATAGCCGTGCAGCAGGTACAGCACCGCATAATGCTGCGTGCCTGACTCGTAACCCGGCGGCAGATAGATCGATACTTCGCGGTCGGGCGAGTCGCCCACGTGGTTGTGCTCCAGAGCCGTGCTGTGGACCTTGATTTGGACAACCTGACCTTGCGGCTTGGGACCGCGCGCGAACGCAGCCATCGCGAGCGCTAGAAATACTGGAAGCAGCTTAATCCTGGTAGCCCCCTCATTCGAATCGCAGACAAATTGCCGGGTCTGCGCGGGCCGCCCTGAGGGAAGGCGGATACGACGCGAGGAGGCCTACGGCGATGACCAACACCATGACAGCAGCGAGCGTGAGCGGATCGTACCAAGCGACGCCCCAAAATTGAGTCGCGAGGACGCGCGCTATGAACGAGGTTAACAGCATCCCGATCGCGATGCCAATGAGATGACACGCATTCCGTTTCTCACTACCATCGAGCTTACGTCCCGTGGAGTCGCGCCGAGAGCCATGCGAATTCCGATCTCCTGACGCCGCTGCGTGACCGAGTAGGAGACAACTCCATAGACGCCCACGCTCACCAGCACCAGTCCGATTCCAGCGAACACACAGAAGAGAATCAACCCAAAGCCCGGGCGAGCGTATTCACTGATTTCGAGAAGATCGTCCATGGTGAGTGTTCCCTGTGGAACGACGCTTCTATCTAGAGCCAGCACTTGTTTCGTGAGCGCGGTTTCGAGCGCCTTGGGATCGCCTATGGTGTGAATAAAGATGTTGTAGCTGCCGAAGCCCGAGACAGTATAGGGAATATACGCTTCGGGAGCAGCCTCCTGGCGGGGACCATTGTTCTTGATGTCGGAGACCACACCGACAATTTCGAAGGCAGGGTTAGGCAGCGGGTGGGGCGCATTCTTCAGAGCGGTGAGCTGGAGTTGGTCGCCGAGAGGACTTCGACCCCCGAAGTAATGAGTGGCCATGCTCTGGTTGATGACAGCAACCTGGCGCTTTCCGTTTTCATCGTCTGCGGTCAGCAGCCTTCCGGCGAGCAGACGTAATCCAAGAACCGGAAAAAATTGACGGCTGGAAGGCGCCATGTAACCTGTCCACGGAGAAGCGTGAGT
>JBAUUG010000372.1:0-22312 GCA_049582585.1 Bryobacteraceae bacterium
GATAAAGGTCGAGGCGCTGAGAAGCTATGGAACGGTTGACTACCAGGTCCATGCCTCGAACGTTATAGATCGGAACATTTTTATCAAGCGCTGAAATCTCGCGACGTACAACGGTTACGAGATGCGCTGGATCCGACGCTCCGCGCAACACCAGATTCATCGAAGACCACCAGGCGTATGGCAAATAAATCTCGGGGTCGTCGTTCGCATCCAGACCAAAATGTTTCACGTTCGCGACCACTCCGATCACCTCGCGCCAATGCTGCGGCTCATCGATCGTTGTGAGACGCCGCCCGATGGGATTCTTGCCGGGCCAAAACCTGTCGGCCATGCACTGGTTGATGACTACTGCCTGGGAGAGTTGGCTCGCCTCACCTTCCTGGAACGCCTCACCCCGGACAAGCCGGATTCCCATCGCGCGGAAGTAATTTGGACTGATGTTCCGCATCTCGACTGACGGCGCTTGAGCCCAATCGAGCACGGGATGATCCGCTGTGCTGATGCTCTCCCAATTAGTCACACCCGTGAGCGGCAGGGTACTGACGGCCGCTGCTGCTTCGATGCCCGGAGATTTGCCGAGACGTTCTAATAAGCGATCTAGAAACTGCGTTCGCTGCTGAACCCTCGGGTAATAAGCGTCGGGCAGAGCAATCTGCATCGTGATCAGACGCTCCGGATGGAACCCGGGGTCCACCTGGCGAAGCTGCCGGAAGCTACTAAGCATCAGGCCCGCGCCGCAAAGCAGGCACAGAGTGACGGAGACTTCCGTAATTACGAGAGCGTCACGCAAACGCCGGCTCCGTGGACTAACTCCGCTTCGTGGACCTTCACGGAGCGATTCCTGAAAGCGGCTGCCCGAGAGTTGTAGCGCGGAGGACAATCCGATCAGAACGGTGGTGCCGATGACGAGAACGCCGGCAAACTCGAGCATTGAGCCGTTGAGCGAAAACTGGCCGGCGCGGGAAATACTTCCAGAATTCAAGGCGGTGATTGCATGGAGGCCCCAGCTGCCGAAGAGCAGCGCAAGAGCGGTGCTGAGTGAAACGATGACCAGGCTCTCTATTAAGCTCTGGCAGATCAGGCGGCCGCGACCGGCCCCCAGTGCCGCTCGCAGAGCGAATTCCCTTTGCCGCGTTTCAGAGCGCGCCAAAAGGAGAGTGGCAACGCTGGCGCAGGCAATCAAAAGAATGAAGAGCACGGCGCCAAACAGAACCAGCAGTGATTGGCGGATATTCCCGGTAAACTCATCGAGAAGGGGAGTGACTCGCGCTTTCCAATTGGCGTTCGAGCCCGGATAGGCTTTCGACAGCTGATTTGAAATAACATCCATGTCCGTCTGGCTGCGCCCTATGCTCGTGTGCGGCTTCAGACGGCCCAAACCCCAGAACGGGTGCGAGATGCGGTCATTTAACTGCCTGGATGTCAGGACTCCAAGCGGCAGCCAAACATCGCAGTCTTGAGGGAAGCTGAAGCCAGAGGGAAGAACGCCGACGAGAGTGTAGCTATCACCGTCAAGCCGAAACGTCTTTCCAATCGAGTTATGGCTGGCACCCATGTTACGTTCCCATAGCGCGTGGCTGACCAGAAATACCTTCGAAGCCCCCGGCGCCTCGTCAGCGGCAACGAACGCGCGGCCATCCATAGGCGATATGCCGAGGACGGGGAAAAAGCTGTTGCTCACAATTG
Source organism: Bryobacteraceae bacterium (assembly GCA_049582585.1). Taxonomy (GTDB): domain Bacteria; phylum Acidobacteriota; class Terriglobia; order Bryobacterales; family Bryobacteraceae; genus Bog-105. Next base: position 1,687 of record JBAUUG010000372.1, read on the forward strand.
AATACCGCACTCGCTCCGGCGAAGAGATACCGCCGAAGACCAGCCCATCCCCGCTCACATTCCAATAGGCAGCTATTTGTTCCAAGCTCCGGCTCTGCCCCGCCCAAGCGCGGTAATCGGGGTATGACGCTCCGGTCTTATGGACGCGGCTGACCGGGTTTTCCTCTGTCACAACCACCAGCTTGGCTGGATCTCTGAATGGCAAGGGCTTCAGCAGCGTGGAGTCGACCACGCTAAATATAGCCGTGTTAGCGCCGATACTCAGCGCTAGGATCAACACCGCTGCCGCCGTGAAACCCGGTTGCTTCCATAAAAGACGCACTCCGTACCGCGCATTTTGAAGCAGCGCCTCAACCAGGCGAACCCCGCGTACGTCGCGGCATTCTTCCTTGAATTGTTCAACGCCGCCGAAGGCTAATGCTGCTTCACGAGCAGCCGCCTGTCGAGACATGCCCGATCGCATATATTGCTCGATGTGCTGATCCAGGTGGAAGCGAAGTTCCTCTCCGAGTTCTTCCTCGACGGCACGGCGCTTGAAGCACGCTCGTAACGCGAACAGGATTCTCTGGATCATAGTGTTTTTATGCCGTCTCGAGGATTTGACTCACCGCAACTACCAAAGTGCGCCAGTCGCTCTCTTCGGAAGATCGATACGTTTTCCTGCCATGCTTCTCTCCTGTCTCACTTCTATAAGGCTACTCTCCCTTTTGTAGAAGTGCAAGGGGAAACGCGGCGTGCCGAATGTGAGCGCCTCGGCATTCGCTATCATCATAAAATCTCATGTCGAATCCTCGCCGCAAGCCGGCCGGCTCGGAGCTTGACGATACTCTCTTCGCGCCTAAGCCGCGCAAGGCGATTCCGCATGAATTTGTGCTGAACGCGATCGCTCCTATCGTGGCTGAGACTCGCTGGATGTTCGGCTGCCTCGCCATCTACGTTGACGACAAGATCGTGCTGGTGCTTCGTGACAAGCGCGACGGCATGGCCGACAACGGCGTGTGGCTCGCCACGACTCGCGAGCACCATGAGAGCCTGAGCCATGAGTTTCCGAACATGCGATCCATTCAGTTACTCGGGAAGAAGGTGACGGGTTGGCAGGTCCTTCCATCTGATTCGACGGATTTTGAAGAGGCAGCTCTCCGCGCATGCGAGCTCATCGTCGCGAGAGACCCAAGAATCGGCAAGCTACCGGCGCGGCGTCGGCAGCCGATACGAGCCGGGAAACGGTGACCCGATATCTCTAGCGCAACGCCTAAAATAAACTTATGGACCTCATCGTCAACGCCGTGCGCTCCCACCTGGGGATAGATCCCGAGCGGCCGCTCTTGTGGGTCCTGCGCAACGAGCTAGGTCTTACCGGCGCGAAGTACGGCTGTGGCGAAGGAGAGTGCGGCGCCTGCACGGTTCTGATCGAAGGCGTTCCGCATCGGTCATGCATCACGCCGGCCGGGAGTGCCGCCAATAAGGCGATAACCACTATAGAAGGCCTGGCGGATGGCGACCGGCTGCACCCGGTTCAGGAAGCGTTCATCAAATGTGATGCCATGCAATGCGGGTATTGCACGCCTGGAATGATCCTCTCGAGCGTCGCGCTGCTGCGGAAGAATGCGGCGCCCTCGGAGATCGAGATCAAACAGGGGCTCCAAGGAAATATCTGCCGCTGCGGGACTTACAACCGGATTGTTGCGGCCGTAGAGCGCGCGGCTAAGGAGCATCAGCATGCCTGATCCACGTGTAGCCCGCCGCGATTTCCTGAAGTCGCTGGGCGGCGGCGCGCTCGTGCTTTTTGTTGCAACGGAAGGCGCGGCGAGAGGCGACGAGCTCCCCCGGAACGTCTCGTCCTGGCTGCATATTGCGCCGGACGGAACCATCACCGCCTATACCGGAAGAGTTGAGGTGGGCCAAAACATCCGCACATCGCTTACACAAGCCGTGGCCGACGAGCTGTGTTGTGCGCCCGGTTCCGTACGCCTCGTGATGGGCGACACCGATCTCACTCCGTTTGACATGGGCACATTCGGCAGCCGCACTACCCCCACCATGGCGCCCCTGCTTCGGAAAATGGCTTCCACCGCGCGAGAGGCGCTGATCGACGCCGCGGCGAAAAAATGGGGCGTTGATCGTAACTCGCTTGTAATTGCCGATGGCTGCGTCAGAAATCGGGCATCGGGCAGATCCACCAGTTTTGGCGAGCTCGCCGCGGCGATGAACTGGATGAACGTCATCGGAAGAGAGGATTGCGTAACTCCGCCGTCCAAATGGCAAATCGCGGGAACCAGCGTGCCCAAGGTGAATGCGCGCGCGATTGTGACGGGCTCGCATCACTACAGTTCCGACCACAAGGTCCCCGGCATGCTTTATGGCCGGATGCTGCGGGCGCCGAGCTTTGGGGCCAAGCTGATTTCCATTGATGCAACCGTGGCCGGGCAGATGGCCGGCGTCACCGTGGTGCGCGATGGCGATTTTATCGGCGTGACCGCGCCTGATGAGCACGTGGCCCAGAAGGCGGTTCAAAGCATCAAAGCGGAATGGGATGAACATGCGCAGATCTCGGCGGCCGATCTGTTCTCGTATATCAAGGCGGATGCTGTTGGGACTCCGGCTGTTCACAGCACATACACCATCGCGTACATCGCTCACGTTCCGCTGGAACCCCGCGCAGCGCTCGCCCAATGGAACAGTGGAAAGCTTACCGTGTGGACTGGGACGCAGCGCCCCTTCGGGGTGCGGACCGAGCTCGCCGAAGCGTTCGGGATTACGGAAGATCGGGTTCGCGTGATCATGCCCGATACCGGTTCTGCATACGGAGGCAAGCACACGGGCGAGTGCGCGATTGAAGCAGCCCGTCTTGCGAAGGGCGCTGGAAAGCCTGTGAAGCTTATTTGGACGCGGGAGGAAGAGTTTACCTGGGCCTATCTACGCCCCGCCGGCGTCATTGACCTAACCAGCGGAGTGGCGAAGGACGGCACGTTGACCGCTTGGGAGTTTCATAACTACCTCTCCGGGCCCTCTGGATTGCAGACCCCTTACGAAGTTCCGAATCCGGTTGTCCAATACCATGCGGTGAAGTCGCCATTGCGCGAAGGCTCCTATCGGGGCTTGGCCGCGACCGCAAATCACTTCGCACGCGAATCGCATATGGACGAACTTGCCGCTTCGATCGGCATGGACCCGCTTGAATTTCGTTTGAAAAACCTGAAGAATCCTCGCCTTCGCGCCGTACTCGAGGCCGCTACGGAAGGGTTTGGATGGTCACGGAGAAAGCCGTCGCCCACTCGCGGCTTCGGCCTGGCCTGCGGCACCGAGAAGGGCGGCTACGTAGCTTGCTGCGCGGAAATTGCCATCGGCCCGGACCGCGGGATCCATATCGAGAGAGTAGTAGAGGCGTGGGAATGCGGCGCGATCGTGAACCCTGAGCACCTGAAGAATCAGGTGGAGGGTGCAATCGTCATGGCCATCGGAGGGGCGCTGTTTGAGGCCATTGATTTCTCAAACGGGCGCATCCTCAACGCGCGGCTTTCAAAGTACCGGGTGCCGCGCTTTAGTGATGTGCCGAAGATCGAGGTCATTCTGATTGACCGCAAAGATCTGCCCTCAACGGGCGCGGGCGAAACCCCGATTGTGGGTCTCGCGCCCGCAGTTGCGAACGCCATTTATAGCGCTACCGGCAAGAGAATTCGCTCTATGCCGATGCTTCCTTTATGAAAATCGGGTTTGTTGGACTTGGCAGGATGGGTTCGGGAATCGCGCGGAACTTACTACGCGCCGGTCATGAGCTCACTCTTTACAATCGCACTCGAGGGAAAGCTGAGGCTCTCGCGGGTGACGGCGGCCGTATCGCAACCTCACCGGCGGAGGCGTCGCGCGATGCCGAAGCCGTATTCACGATGCTTTCGGACGATCATGCGGTCGCGGATGTGGTTTTTGGAGAGCATGGCATAGCTTCGGCTTTGAAGCAGGGCGCGCTTCATATTTCGAGCAGCACCATCAGCACCGCCTTCGCGCGACGGCTTGCGGACGAGCACAGCAGACGAGGACAGACATTCATTAGCGCTCCGGTCTTCGGACGTCCTGAAGCAGCGGAGAGCAAAAAACTGATCGTGCTTGCGGCTGGCGAGAGCGCAGCTGTGGAGCGCTGTCGCCCGGTACTCGATGCAATCGGCCGTCATACGTTTGTGGCGGGCGCCGAACCTTGGCAGGCGAACGCGATGAAGCTTTGCGGGAACTTCATGATCGCGGCCATGCTCGAAGCATTCAGTGAAGCTTTCGCCGTCATGCGCAAAGCCGAAATAGATCCGCACCTGTTTCTCGCTGTAATCGTCGAATTATTCGGATCTCCCGTCTACAAGAACTACGGAACTCTCATCGCGGACCAAAACTTTGAGCCGGCCGGATTTGCCCTAAAACTAGGTCTAAAGGATGTGCGGCAAGCTATCGAAGCGGCAGAGGATCTGGACGTTTCAATGCCGTTCGCCGGGATCATCCGCGGCAACTTGGTTTCGGCAATAGCGCACGGCCAGGAAAACCTCGACTGGTCGAGCCTCGCGCTCGTAGTAGCGCGGAGTGCCGGGTTAGCTGATTAACTCGAGAAACGCGTGATCACCCACTTCTGGGCATCTTTGTCGTAGGCGAACGACACGCTTGCATCGAACTCCTTCGGACTCGGCCGGTTTCCGCAGGACACAATGTGATCGAGATCAAGCGTCGTTGGATTGGCGGACTGATCGGGGAGATCCAGCTTGTAGTCGCAACTCGCGTTCTGCTTCTTTACGTAGGTGATCCAGGTTTGCGCCTTGTTGTTATTGTGCAAGAGCTCTGCGGCTTCTTCAGGCGTCAGGGATGGAGTGGTTGGCTTGGGCGCGCTGCACGCCACAAAGAGCAAAACAGAAAGACAAGCGAGTTTTTTCACGGCTTTTGCATAGTATCACTATGCAGCTAGACTGTTGAACATGCGCTGTTGGGGTGCTTTGCTGATACTTGTGACCGGAATCCGCTGCGTGGAGGGTCAAGATACTTCGCCGGAACAACGGGCCGCCGATCTCGTCTTGCGAATGACGCTCGAAGAAAAGGTGGACCAGATGCAAGACGTCGCCCCGGCGATTCCTCGCCTCGGAATACCTGCGTATAACTGGTGGAATGAGGCGCTTCATGGTGTTGCGCGCGCGGGATTGGCGACAGTATTCCCCCAAGCCATCGGTTTGGGAGCGACGTGGGACTCCGATCTCGAATACCGCATGGCGGACCTCATTTCCACCGAAGCTCGAGCCAAGTACAACGACGCCATCCGTCATGACAATCACCGCCGTTATTTCGGCCTGACGTTCTGGTCTCCGAACATCAACATTTTTCGAGATCCGCGCTGGGGACGCGGGCAGGAGACCTACGGCGAAGATCCGTACCTGACTGCGCGCATGGGAATTGCGTTTATCAAAGGGATGCAAGGGAACGATCCGTCGTATTTCAAAACCATCGCCACTTCAAAGCACTTCGCCGTTCACAGCGGACCGGAATCGTCTAGGCACCAGTTCGATGCGCAGATCAGCCCCCAGGATCTCGACGGCACCTATCTGTACGCATTTCGCGCCACGCTGACCGAGGGCAACGCCCAATCTGTCATGTGCGCCTATAACAGCGTGAACGGCGCTCCGGCTTGCGCGAACACATTTCTATTGCAGGAGAACCTGCGAGCGCGATGGGGCTTCAAAGGATACGTGGTCAGCGATTGCGGCGCAATCGGAGACATCTATCAAGGACATCACTACGCCGGTTCGATGGCCGAAGCCTCGGCGAAAGCGGTCCAGGCCGGAACAGATCTGGACTGCGGAAATGAATACAAGACGTTAGTGGATGCGGTTCAGAAGGGATACCTCCAAGAAGCCGAGATAAATCGCGCGGTTGAACGGCTCTTCGCTGCCCGTTTCCGTCTGGGAATGTTCGACCCTCCCGATCGTGTTCCGTTCTCAACCATCGGAATAGACCAAATTGCTTCCGCGGCGCATCAGGCTGTGGCGCTCGAAGCTGCCGCCAAATCAATTGTGCTCCTGAAGAATGAGGAAAATGTTCTGCCGTTGAAAACTCTTCCGCGTAACATTGCGGTGATCGGACCCGCGGCTGACGACCCCGACACGCTGTTGGGCAACTACAACGGGACCCCTCCGCATATCGTTACACCCCTTGAAGGAATCCGAAAGGAATTTGGTCGCCGCGCTAAGGTTCGATTCGCTCTCGGCAGCACTTACGTCTCGTCGTGGACCGCTTTGCTGCCTCAGAGCGTGCTCGCTCAGTATTACAACAACGAAAATCTCGAGGGTAAGCCGGCCTTATCTCGCACCGAGCCACGCGGATATTTCATGTGGGACATGCAGGACCGGCAGTCATGAAGGCTCTCCCTGCCCCCACTTTTTCGATCAGATGGACTGCAACTCTTACGGTGCCCCAACCTGGCGATTATGGACTCGGGATCGCGCGTCAGGAATGCGATACCTGCCCGGGAACTATTTCGACGCGTTTCTATTTGGATGATCGGCTGATCGTAAACGAGAATATTCAATCGCGAACGGGCGCGATGTCCAACACTTCCTCGGTGCACCTCCAGGCCGGCAAGCCATACAAAATCCGAGTTGAATATGTGCAGCGCGGGGGAGGCTCCGGCTTCGAGCTGGTCTGGAAACCTCCCGTCGATGCTCTGCTTAGCGAGGCGCTTGAGACAGCCAAGCAGTCGGATCTGGCGATCCTGTGTCTTGGATTGAACTCGAGATTGGAGGGCGAAGAGTCACCCATCCAAATCCCCGGATTCGATCATGGAGATCGGACGGACATTCGATTGCCCGACGCCGAAGAGAAATTGCTCGGCGCGGTGCTTGATACCGGCAAGCCCGTGATCGTGGTCTTGTTGAACGGAAGCGCGCTCGCGGTGCAACTCGCGAAAGATCGCGCGAAGGCTATTTTGGAGGCGTGGTATCCCGGCCAGGAAGGTGGAACCGCCATTGCAAAAACGTTGAGCGGAGAATACAACCCGGCGGGCCGCTTGCCTGTCACGTTCTACGAATCAGTGGATCAGTTGCCCTCATTCACCGATTATTCAATGAAGCGAAGAACCTATCGTTATTTCACCGGCAAGCCGCTCTATCCGTTTGGCTATGGGCTCAGCTACGCGGAGTTTGGTTATTCCAATCTCTCGATAGCGCCTGACAAAACAAAACTGACGGCGCGAGTCACGAACAAATCCGAAACAGCGGGCGATGAAATCGTCCAGCTATACGTGCGGAAGCCGGTGGGGAATGCTGAACTCAGAGGCTTTCAACGAATTCATCTCGGCGCGCGTGAAAGTAAGGCCGTGGAATTTTCCCTCAGCCCTAGTGACATACAGAACGCAACGCTCGTCAGCGTGGGCGGCGGCCAGCCCCTAAGAGAATGGACCGGAGATCATTACGTCGAGCTGCGACTGCAGCAATAGATCCGGATGCGGCGAGATCCTGAGTTTTTTGCCGACCTCGAGTTGGATCTCATCTATATGGCTCGGCGGCTTCGAGACGCGCTGAACCTCGAAAAGCTGCTAACCAGCTCCGGCATCAATTACCTGGTCGAAACCGGCAACTACACCGGCGGCCTGTTGATCAAGCGCGAATTGGCTGGCGCATTCTTTTACGTCTCGCCCGCGGACGTGGCCCGGGCGCGCGATTTGCTGATCGCGAATCGCTATAAGCCCTACGAAAAAGATTGACCCGATGTCAACCCAGCGGCTCGCAGCGGCGCAGATTCTCCGCCATCTGCTCCGGCGCGGTATCGGCGAGAAAGGTTCCATACGCCGTCTCTATGCTGGCGAGATATTTGAGCTTGGTCTGGCTACGCTGCAGCGGCAGGAACTGCAGATACAGATGATAAGGCGGTTCGGGCTGTCGCAATGGAGCCTGCCGGACAGACATCATCAACGGCATTACGAAACCATACAAATTGTCGTACTTCTTTCGAACGATGCTGATGATGCTTGCCAGGTCCTCGCGTTCTTGTTCGCTGAGGTCCAGCAAAGTTCGAGCGTGCCTTCGGGCATAGATGGCAACTTCTGCGGGGAAACGCGCCGCATAGGGTACGAATGCGGCGAAATGCTCGTTTTCCGTAATAATTCTGGAACCGTCTTTTAACTCGTCGCGCAAGAGCCGGCAAAATAGGCACTCGCCATTATTAGCGCTGGCGAACTCGCGCGCCGATGCGAGCTCTTTCTGAACAATCGGAGGAATAAAAGGAACCGCGTAAATCTGGCCGTGGGGATGAGGCATGGTGACCCCCACTGCCGCGCCGCAGTTCTCGAAAGCGGCGACCACCGCGATGTCCGGATTCTCCGCGTGCTGCCGCGTGCGTTCGGTCCATAGGTCAACGACTTTGCGCCAGGTTTCCACGCTGAGCTTCGATGGAGGAGTGGTGTGCTCGGGCGAGTACAGCACCACATCGCAAGCGCCGCGTGGACCGGTCTCAGCGAACAATCCGGCCTCGGGCGCGAAAGGCTCCGCATCAGGCGAAAAAGCCGGAAAATCGTTCGGATATAGATATACGTCGTAGTGGTCGGGTACGTGCCCCGATCCGGGATCGAACGGACACCAATTGGCGGGCATCTGCGGACGGTCCTGCCGGGCCGTCGTCACCACTACCCACTGTTGAAGTATGGCGTGCCAGCGAAGCTGATGCATCAGCTAATGGATGGCGTTCTCTACAGGAATTGTGACAGTGTTGCTGAGCAATCCGTTTTGCATGATCAGCAGCGGAGTTTTCGGATCGCTGGGCAGATCGGGCGGCAGAACAATTCGGATTTCGTAGACGCCGATGGCTTGGCGCGGCAGAGTTGCCGACACGACCTGCGCGGAGCGGCCGCTGACCACTGCGTCAACCGGGTTCATCACGGCCGCATCCGGGCCATCGTAGGGAACGCCGGCAATCAGCGCCGTGACGCCATCTTCGTTGTTGACAGGCCCCAATCCTGCAGCCCAGAAGATGAGCACTTCCCCCGGCTTCGCGGGATCCTCCGCAGTTACCGGGGAGCCGGCCCTGCCCGCCTGATCCCGATCGGCATGAAGGATCAGGCCAATCCTCGGTTCATTGCCGCCAAACGCGAAAAGGCCGGGGGTGGCCGCCTCCATCCTGACCGGAACTGCGTTGGTGGTTGTGACACCACCCTCTTCGCGTTCGGTACGGACATAGAGGCTTCCGCCCGAAGCTTTGCCAAAGTCATAGGGCATCTGGGCGCGGATTTCTCCGGGCGATACGGATAGCAGGGGTAAAGTTAGGCCGTCAAAAACCACCTCCACACCGGCTAAATTTCGAGGCAAGGCCTGAACGCCGTCATCCGGCGCTGATTCACTGGTGTCACTGAGTCCACTTCCGCTTATCGTAATCAGCGTGCCCGGGGCAACTGGACCCGGAACAAGACTGGCCGAATTCAGCACGGCTTTGGTGGATAACGCAATCTCAGCGGGAGTGAAGACCAGAATGCGCCGGTCCTGCGCGTCCGCGACAAAGAGGTTTGTTCCATCGGAAGCCAGGGCTACGGGCCGGGCGATGGTCTCCGGCCCCGCGCTATCGGCAGGCCCGGAGGAAGTGAAATTCGGCTGCCCGAGAACTGCATCGGCGGGCTGATTATCTGAGGAAGGAATAGATTTCCAGATCAACACTCGATGCAAAGCCGCATCAGCGACGAAAAGGCGTTTACCGTCAAACGCTACGGCAACGGGCTCGACTAACGTTGAACCCGAAACTGAAACATCGGAGCTTGATCGGCCCAGCACGATGTCCGGCGCTTGGCTGCTGCGCGGCAAGCTTACATCACGCCATACCAGGACACGATGGTTTGCGGTATCGGCGGCCACCACCGTCTTCCCGAAAACGCTCACCCCAGCGATCCCCGGCAGAACCGGCTGATTCGCTACGGCGATTGGCGAAAAGCCGCATACGGCGCATCCAGTCCCTTGCCGGTCAGCGAGATCATCCCTCGGTCCTGGGAGTTTTGTCAGGTCATAAGTGAGCAAGCGGTGAGTTGCATCCGCCACATAGAGCCGACCGTCTGAAACTACCAGCGTAGTAGCGGCAATGCCCGTATCGAGCGCCGTAAATGAAGCCTGCCCGATCACTGCCCGGGCCGCTTGGCCGTTCTGAAAATCAGCAGCCCAGATGGATGTGCTGATCAGCATCAAAGTGGTTAGGCGATTGATCATGTCCATCTAAGCGTTGCGTCGGCGGCAAACCGCCCACCTATTAGCCTACTTCTTTTTACGGCGGTAAGTCGCGGTCACCCGGGTCGAAATCCCGCCTCGAGCCGCAAATTCTCCGATTACCGCCGCTTCGACCGGGTCGGCAGCCTTCACCACATCGGCTAATACGCGATTGACCACATTCTCCTGAAAGATACCTAAATTCCGATAAGCCAGCGTGTACATTTTCAGAGACTTCAGCTCCAGGCACCGCCTAAGCGGCGTGTAGATAAGCCGCAAGGTCCCGTGATCGGGAAGCCCGGTCTTGGGGCATACGGAGGTGAACTCCGGCATGATGATTTCTATCTCGTGCTCGCCGTATTGATTCGGCCAGGTCTCGATGTCCGGCAATGCTGCATGAACGCCGGCCTCAGCATGTTCGTCGGTGTACTGGCGATTTCTTCTCATCGGGCGTTCAACTTATCCGCGAGCAGATTCAGGAACAGGCCCACGTCGGTCACTACACCCACGGCGTGTCCGGTGCCCCGGTCGCTTACTTTAGTCGGCACCGCGGGATTGATATCCACGCACACAATTCTGACCCACGCGGGCAGCATGTTGCCGGTCGCAATCGAGTGAAGCATGGAGCTGAGACAGAGAACCACCCCGGCGCCTTCGAGCTCGGCTGCGTAGGCGTCCTGGGCGGCATTCATGTCGGTGATCACCTCCGGGAGCGGGCCGTCGTCGCGCAGGCTTCCCGCGAGAACAAACGGCACGTTTGCCTTCACGCATTCGTACATCACGCCACTGGTGAGAACACCCGATTCGACTGCCTGCTTGATTCCGCCCGCCCGATAGATGGCGTTGATGGCGCGCATGTGATTGCGATGGCCATGCTCCTCGAGACGGCCGTCTTGAGTTCGAACTCCCAAGGAAGTGCCCAACAGAGCTGCCTCGATATCATGCACAGCCAGCGCATTGCCGGCCAGTAAAGCGTCAATCCAACCGCTGCGTATCAGGCGGGAGATTGGCTCGCAGCCGCCGGTATGGACCACCACCGGCCCTGAAACGGCTACAATCCTTTTACCTTCGCTGCGAACCTGCTGCATAATGGCGGCGGTTTGCGCAACCGCCGTCTCTACTTGACGCTCGGATGAGATTTCGTTGCTCATGAAGGCGAAGCCCGAGCGATCTCGCTCCTTCGCTTCAGGCACTACGCGAATGCCCTTCATTCCCGTGACGACAGGATCGCCGGCGCGTATGTCCCGGAGGCGCCGGCACGTGACAGCGCCGTCGCGGACCACGATCATGGCGTCCATGCGCTGGTTACGAACCTCAAGCCATTGGCCGCGGTGACGCACCAGGGTCCGCTGATTGGTGGTGGAATAGAAATCTTCGGGCGCGCACCGGTCACCCTCGGCTGGTTTCAGCTCGGCGTCACCGGAATCGGCAGCCGTGCATCCCAGCGCGAGCAGCTGCGTCATCATCCGTTCCATTTCCTCTTGCGAGGCAGCTTCCACTCGCAAGCGGAGCGATGATGGCTCGCTGTTGGTGCGTCCGATCGAGAACTGCTCGACTTCGAAACTTCCCCCGAACTCGACCACGGAGTCGAAGATTCGCTCCATGATGTGCGAGTCGATCAGATGTCCTTGCGCTTCGACTACTTCAGTGAGCCCCTGCTGCGCTGTCGATGATTTCGGCCCCATGCTCAGGAAGCGCGCGTCAGGAAGACCGCCAGGCCTTCCTTGTTGGCGTAGCTCGGACGGTATCGCTCAGTGTTGTACATGTGTTCGACGTCGACTCTGCGGGGACCCAGCTTTGGATCTGGAATCGGAACCATCGCGAATTTCCCTTCGGAAACAGCAGTCATCAAGCCGTGTTTACCCGATGTGATGGCGTCGTACGCCATGGTGCCGAATGTGGTCGCCACCAGTGTATCCAGAAAATCCGGCGCGCCGCTTCGCAGCTCGTAAGTCAAGTCGCTCACCACGGTTTCGAAGCCGGTGCGTTCCATAATTTGGTCACTGAACGCTTCGGCCACGCTGAACTTCTTCCTATGTCCGAATGCGTCCGGTTCCCCGTATTCTTGAGTCGTGTAGCCTTCCCACTCGGCGCCTTCCGAAAAAATCACCAGGCAATAGTTGCTCGGATTGTTGGCCTTATCCGTCTTGAGCAAGTCAATCATATGATCCAGGTTGAATTTGTGTTCGGGAATGCCGCAGCGAATGGAAGTCACGTAGGCGGTGTAGAGCGCCGTGTATCCGGCATCCCGCCCAAAGACGCGAAAGATACCGACACGCTCGTGCGATCCAACCGTGGTGCGTTGTTGCTGGATGGCCTCCTTAGCGCGGGAAATAGCCGTCGAAAACCCAATGCAGTACTCCGTATTGCGTACATCGTTGTCCATGGTTTTCGGAATACCTGTAACCGGGAAGCCCTTTTTGTCCAGCACCGCTGCGTAGCTGAGCGTATCGTCTCCACCAATTGCCACCAGGTGGTCAATCTCGAGCTTCTTCAGGTTGCAAAGAACCCTCTCGCTCATGTCATAGGTGGTGCTGGTAACGCCATCCTTGGTGGTCTGCGCGGACGGGAAATTCTCCGCGTTGAGAAAACTTGGAAGCTTTTTCATCTTCGACGGATTGGTGCGGCTGGTGTGAAGGTATGTTCCGCCGGTCCGATCGATGGTTCGCGTGTTTTCGCGGGTGAGCGGCAGAACGTAGCGTTTCAAGCTATTCGCGTCGTCAAAGTTTAGATCGGTAAGCCCCTTCCATCCCAGGCGAATGCCGGTGACCTGGTGACCATCCGAAGTACTGCGGTATACCACATTCTTGATAACTGAATTCAGACCGGGCACATCGCCGCCTCCGGTCAAAATACCGAATTTCTTACCAGCCATGGTCTCCTCCTGATTGAAGCGCGAAACGATTGGAATCGTTTTATTGTAACTTCGCCAAATGAATTTAGCGTTGCCGCGAGCTAAAATGGTTCCTTTCCGATGAAGTCGCTTCTATCTCTCCTTTTGTCTGCTGGACTCTCTTTTCCGCTCTACGCGCAGAGCGGGAGCATCCGCGGATTCCTTATCAAAGACACACCGGATGAACAGAAGTTGGAAAGGCAGGCGCAAGACGTATCCGATCCAACGCGGCTGCGCCAGTATATGGAGTTTATGGCTGGAGAGCCGCACAATGCAGGTTCGCCCAGATCAAAGGCTGTCGCCGAGCACATTCTGGGCATGTTCCAGAAATGGGGTCTCGATGCGCACATCGAAGAGTTTGAAGCGCTGATGCCCTATCCCACGGTTCGTCAGGTTGAAGTTATCGGGCCGAAGCGTTACGTGGCCAAACTGAAGGAGCCCCCCGTTGCCGAAGACTCGACCAGCGGCCAGGCGCATCAATTACCCACCTATAACGCCTACGCCGCTAGCGGCGATGTCATCGGCGAGGTGGTGTATGCGAATTTCGGCGTGCCTGAGGATTACGAGTGGCTGAGCAAGCAAGGAATTGACGTAAAGGGCAAAATCGTCATCGCGCGGTATGGAAAGAGCTGGCGAGGAATCAAGGCCAAGGTCGCGGCCGAACATGGCGCGATCGCCTGCCTCATTTACTCTGATCCGCACGAAGACGGCTACTTCGAAGGTGATGTCTACACCAAAGGTCCGATGCGGCCGCCCCAAGGAGTGCAGCGTGGGAGTGTGCTGGATATGCCTTTATATCCGGGCGATCCGTTATCGCCAGGCTGGGCCTCGGAGAAAGGATCGAAACGCTTGCCTATCTCCGAAGCCAAGACGCTCATGAAAATTCCCGTTCTACCTCTTTCCTATGAAGACGCCCAACCGATTCTCGATCAACTCACCGGGCCCGTTGTGCCCCGCGAATGGCGCGGCGCCCTGCCCTTCACGTATCATGCCGGGCCCGGCGCGACGCGCGTTCACATGAAGACCGATTATGACTGGACGAACAAGCCTCTCTATGACGTGATAGCGACAATTCACGGGTCGGAGTCTCCGGACCAGTGGATCATCGCCGGCAATCATCACGACGCCTGGGTAAATGGCGCCGATGATCCCATCTCGGGCGCGGCTGCTCTGTTAGAAACCGCTCGGTCGCTGGCGAGTTTGCAGACGCAGGGTTGGAAGCCGAAACGCACCATCAAAATTGCGCTCTGGGACGGGGAGGAATTCGGGCTGCTCGGTTCAACCGAGTGGGCGGAGAAACATCAAGACGAGCTGAAGGAGAAGGCCGTCGCGTATCTGAACTCAGACAACACCGCGAAAGGCTGGATCCGCGTGAGCGGCTCTCACACCTTGGAGGAATTCGTTACCGAAGTAGCCGAAGCGGTTGCCCAACCGGGCGGTTCCAAGACTTTGGCCGAAGCCTCGCTGCATCATCCTCCCAGCCTGGACCAAGAGGAAGTGGAGCCTGCGAAAAAAGACAAGACCTTTACCATCGGCGCTCTGGGCGCAGGCTCCGATTATGTCGCGTTTCTCGATTATCTGGGCGTCGCCAGCATGAACGAGGGTTTCGGCGGCCAAACCAAGAGCGGCATTTACCACTCGGTTTACGATTCGATCTACTGGTACACACATTTTTCGGACGGCGATTTCGTGGACGGCAAGGCGCTATCTCAGTACACGGCAACCGCGCTCCTGCGTCTTGCGGATTCGTCGGTTCTGCCGTTCGAATTCGATCGCTTCGCGAATACCGTGATCGGTTATGTGGACGAGATTCAAAAAGAGGCGCAAAAGAGCGGGCAAAAGATGGATTTCCCCGGGGTGCGAAAGCAGCTGGAAGCGTTGAAGGAGAGTGCGCAGAAGTACAACATCCTGCTTCAGGCGGCGATGATGAAAGATTCGGTCGACCCTGCCCGCGCGACCGCTGTGAATGAAGCACTGATACGAACAGAGCGCGTGCTGACGCGTCCGGAGGGACTGCCCAATCGCTCCTGGTACAAACACCAGATCTATGCGCCTGGTTTCTACACCGGCTATGGCGTGAAGACACTGCCCGGTATTCGCGAAGCCGTTGACGCCAAGAACTGGACGCTCGCGTTGCAGGAATCGCAAGTGGTGGAGCAATGCCTCACGCAGATGAATCAGGTTGTGAGCGAGGCAATTTCGAATTTGTCGGGTTTGTAGCCGTCTACGAAATTTCGGGGTTGCGCCTGATCATTTCACTGATCGCCGACACCAGCTTGTCGATTCGCTCGTCCAGAATGCGGTCGCGTTCCTCTTGCTGCCGCAACCGCGCCTCATGGCTAGCGACGTACTTTGCTTGATCTCTTAGCATCTGGCTCATTTCGTTCTCCAGGTGGGCCATGACGATAACGGAATCTTCTATCTCCTTCCGAGCCTTCTCCAGCCTCTCCATCCGTTGCTCCATCTCTTCCCGCCACCCGTAATCGCCGTTTCCCGTAGCCATTTCTTTTCAGCGTATCGTAAAACCTGAAGCATTATCGACCGCCTCTTCGCGCTCTTCAACACTTCGGACAGAAGCCATGCGTGGGCCCACATGCAGAGCGGCGGCAAAATCGTTGAGCCGGTGAGGAGGTCCCACGGCGTAAACTTCGACGCGGCCGTCATCCAAATTCCGCGCCCATCCGGAAAGCCCCAACTCGTTCGCTTTCCGTTGAGCGAAAAACCGGAAACCGACACCCTGCACGTCTCCTCGAATCAGCAAACGCTTTGCGGCTTTGCGGTTCATACAATATATTTTGAGGCACTCCCAATAATGGCCTTCCCCGTTCAGCGCCTGCGTCGCTTGCGCTCTTCGGAACCCATTCGCCGGCTGGTGCGCGAAACCCATCTCACGCCGTCGCAGCTCATTCTTCCGCTCTTCGTTTGTCCGGGAGAGGGCGTGCGAAAGGAAATCCGGTCAATGCCGGGTCATGCGCAGCTCTCAATCGACGGCCTTGTGCGTGAGGGCGAAGAGTCGAAGAGGCTGGGCCTTGGCGGCGTAATTCTCTTCGGCATACCGGAGCAGAAAGATGAGCTCGCCTCGGGAGCTTACGCCGCCGATGGAATTACGCAACGCGCAATTCGCGCTTTAAAGCGTGAGGTTCCGAGCTTACTCGTCATCACTGATGTATGCAACTGCGAGTACACCAGCCACGGTCATTGCGGGTTCGTCAAAGGCGGTGAGGTCGACAACGACAAAACGCTCCAGTGGCTGGCGAAGACTGCGGTTTCACATGCCGAAGCCGGTGCCGACATCGTTGCTCCCAGCGACATGATGGACGGCCGAGTGGCTGCGATCCGCAAGGCTCTGGATGACGCGGGGCATACGAATACGCCGATTCTGTCCTACGCGGCGAAGTACGCCTCGGTGTTTTATGGACCGTTTCGTGAAGCCGCGGAATCCGCACCCCAATTCGGAGACCGCCGTGGTTATCAGATGGACCCGGCAAACGCGCGCGAAGCGATGCGCGAAATAGCCCTCGATCTAGAAGAGGGCGCGGACATGATACTGGTGAAGCCCGCCATGCCGTACCTTGACATCGTTCACGAAGCCAGGCACCGATTCGATGTCCCGCTCGGCGCGTATCAGGTGAGCGGAGAATTCAGCATGATCATGGCTGCGGCAAATAACGGCTGGCTCGACCTCGATAGAACGATTTTGGAGTCGCTGACCAGCATCCGCCGAGCCGGCGCCGACTTCATTCTGACTTATTTCGCAAAACGCGCCACGCAACTCCTCTAAACGTAGGGACAGTCCACATGTTCACCTGTTTCATGGCGGTGAACATGTGGACTGTCCCCACGTTTAACCCCCACGTTTAACCGTTTAACGGCAACTGTATCGCCGGTTTCTCGCTCCCAGGCGATTCCTTTGACGGCGGGTCTTTCTATTCCCCAGGCAATCGACCGGAAAGATAGTATCGCTGCGGGTCGCCGTGACGCCCTCCGATGGCGGGTGAGCGCACAATGTGAACGGCCACTGGCTGTCCAGGCTTTAAGGTGGCTTGTACCTTCATCACATCATCAGGAGACAAAACCGGCTGGCGGTTGATGGAGAGGATCGCATCGCCTTCAACCAAGCCGATATCGTCGGCGAACGATCCAGGATCGACAGACACAACCTTCACGCCGTCTTTTTCCTCGATTTTCAGATCCTGCCGCTCTTTTTGAGTCAAGCGCATGATGGTCATGCCGAACTTAACCTGCGCGATAGCGCTTTCCGCCTGTGGAGTCTCAGCTCGATCCGCCGCGATTTGCGGCTCGTTTGCCCAGACCACCGATCTCTCTTGAACACTGACCTTGTAGTCCAGACGTTTTCCGCCCCGATCGACAGTAAGCAAAGCGGTTGATCCGATGGGCAAATCCGCCACTTTGTTAACCAGCTCTTCGCCATCCTTTACAGGCCGGTCATTCATCGCCACAATCACATCGTCCGGTTTGACGCCGGCTTTACCCGCCGGGCCGTCGCTTGCGACACTTTCTACCAGTACTCCATGATCCAACCCGAACGCTTGCAGGGTATCGGCGTCACTTCCGCCCCGGCTCCACCGGATGCCTATCGAGCCGCGCACCACTCGTCCTTCGCGGATGATGTCGTTGTAAACTTTCACGGCCATGTTGGAAGGCAGCGCGAACCCAATCCCTTCATATGACCCGCTACGCGTCGCAATCATGGTGTTCATGCCGATCACCTCGCCGCGGATGTTCAGCAAAGGACCGCCGCTGTTACCGGGATTGATGGCCGCGTCGGTTTGCAGAAAGTGTTGAAATTGCCCGGCGCCGTTCAAATCGCGGCCGGTGGCGCTCACGATTCCAGCCGTGACGGTCGCCTGCAGCCCGAATGGAGAACCGATCGCGATTGCCCAGTCCCCCACCTCTACGCTATCCGAATTTCCAATTTGAACCGGCGCCAGCGGACGCTTGGCGTCAATCTTCAATACCGCAACATCCGTATCCGAATCGTAGCCGATGACGCGGGCTTTGTATTCCAGGTCTTCGCCATTCAGCTTTACCTTGATTCGATCGGCCTTTTCGACCACGTGATGATTCGTGATGATGTATCCATTCTTGTCAACGATGAAGCCGGTGCCGGAGCCTTCCGTGCGGAACGAGCGCGGCTCCGCTCCGCCAAAAAATTTCTTGAACATGTCTGACGGATCCTGACTCTTAGGATCCTGACTCTGCCCGTCGCCGTTCTCGTCTTCATCCGCGCCGTCATTTGGCCGCGCGTGTTTAGCGCCTGTCTTCGGAAGATAGTCGGAGCGAATATAAACCACCGAGGGCTCCACGCGCTTGGTCAATTTCGTGAATTCATTTGAAATTGGAACGGCCTGCGGAATTGTAAGCGGCGTCGCGTCGGGGGCAATCGTCGAGTTCTGCCGGTCCGCCTTGACGCCTGTGTTCATGACTGTCCCGATAACGATGCCGACCGTTAGAGTAAACAGCAGGAGTGTAATGCTGAGCAGCTTCTGCTGCTTCATTTTCTGGAGGAACAGCATCGCGAGAGATCCCTTTCGAGGCGGTAACTACAAGTATAGAGTGCTGGTATTCCGATGTTACGCGCGACCGGCGGGTTTCAGCTCGACGGCTAAAATCCCCACCAGGATCAACACGCCGCCAAAAATCGCACCCAGCGTCAGCTTCTCGCCGCCTGCCAGGACGGCGGTTGCAAGGGCAAAAACCGGCTCGAGCGCGAAAATCAGCGCGGTCCGGGTGGGAGTGGTGTACTGCTGCGCCCAAGTCTGAAGAGCAAAGGCGATGGCGGTAGCGAAGACAGCCGTTAGCGCGATTGCAAACACCACTCCGCGCGTCCACGAGACTCTGGGGGGCTCAAACCCCAGAGCGATAGCGGATAAAACCGTGGCGCAAATGATTTGGGCCAGCGCCACTGCTTCGAAGCGCTCGCGTTGAGAATAGTACCCCAGCACCAGCAAATGAAAAGCAAACGCAAGGGCGCAACAGACGGTCAGCAGATCGCCACGGTTGACATGGAAGAGCCGTCCGGCTGAAGGGATAGTCAGCAGCGCGACGCCGGCGCTGGCGATCGATATTCCAGCTAGTTCCCGCGCGTGTGGCCAGACCCGATAAACGCAAGCGCTGATCAACGGAACAAAGACAATATAGAGGCCGGTGATAAATCCTGAATTCCCAGCGCTCGTGTATTTCAATCCGAAGGTTTGGAATACGTAACCCAGCCATAAGAAGACGCCGGCAGCCGCTCCACCGCGCAGTCCTCTCCAAATTGCGCGCGGCTCCGTTTTTTGCAGCGCGCGCGAGAACATGAGAAGCATGCAGATGCTCGCCAGGCCAAAGCGCACCGCGAGAAAGTACATCGTGGAGATTTCGTGCAGCGCCTGTTGAACGACCACAAAGGTCGCGCCCCACACGAGAGCGACCAAGCCCAGGGCTAGATCAGCTTGCCGGCGAGCGGGCGCTTTCACGCCGCGTCATTGGCAGTGCGGCCTTCTTCCGCAAGCGCCGCCAGAGCCAGGAGAATGCGCCACAATCCGAGCTCGCGGCCGTCCGGCTGATACCACTCCTGATTGGTATGCGCGCCGCCGCCCTGTCCGCCTGCCCCAATCGAGATAGCCGGAAGTCCCATTGAAAGCGGGACATTCGCATCTGTTGAAGCGCAGTCGACCCGCGATCGAATATTGAGGTAGGTATCGACGCCCTGCAGGATGCGCAGCAGGGGTGAGTCATCGGGAAGCCTTCCACCCGGGCGCGAGCCGAGTTCTCTCACTTTGGCCGTCAGGCGGCCACTGCGCGGCGCACGATTCTCGCGTTCGAGACCGCGTTCCACGGCGGAAGTCAGCAGCGCGGAGAACTCATCGAATATCTCGGGCTCTTCGGATCGGAGGTCCAGTTTCGCGAGCGCCGTCGAGGGAATCGAATTGATGCTGCTGCCGCCTTCAACAATGCCGAAATTGTAAGAGCAGCGCGTCTTGCGCGCGGAAGTGATGCGGGATTCCGCAGAGTGGACGAAGAAACTCACCGTCTCGCTAAGCGCATGCACCGGATTGGGCATTCCATAGTCGTTCCAGCTATGTCCACCCGGGCCGGTGAAAGTGATCTCGAAACGCCGGCTTGCCAGAGCTTGCGAAGTGACGTGGTCAAGGGAGGGTCCGTCCAAAACAATGAAAGCTTTGATTTCGGCGAGCTGCGGCGACTGCCGGCACAAATACCGCATCCCGCTCAGATTACCTTCACCCTCCTCGCCCACATTGGCGACCAGCAGTAGTGAGGACGCCAGCTCATGAAAATCCGGTGTTTCCAGCACCAATCTGGCTAAGGCGAGCAGCGCGGTTAACCCTGATCCGTTGTCGGATGCGCCCGGACCGCATAGCCGGCCATCGGGTGCGTAATACACTTCCTCGGGCCGGCTCGGCGCAAAAACCGTATCCAAATGCGCCGAGACCACCAGCGGGCGCTGCCGCTCGTTGCTTCCAAACGTCGCGAGCACGTTGCCCGCTCGATCCATTTTCACTTGCCATCC
>JBAUUG010000373.1:0-11030 GCA_049582585.1 Bryobacteraceae bacterium
CTATCACTCTTTAAGCGTGGATGGCGACCGGTCGACCAACGACATGGTCGCGCTTTTCGCGAACAGCGCATCGGGCGTTAGACCGAATGACGAGGGACGCAGGGTCCTCGAGGCGGCAATCACCCGAGTCATGGAGAGCTTGGCCCGGCAGATCGCCGCCGATGGAGAGGGCGCGCGTAAGCTGATCGTCATTGAGACGGCGGGTTTCAAGAGTTTCGAGGACGCTCGCAAAATCGCAAGATCCGTCGCGAATTCTGCGCTCGTCAAAACAGCTGTTGCAGGCAGCGACCCTAATTGGGGTCGAATCCTGGTGGCTGCGGGATACGCCGGCGTGCCTTTCGACCCCGCCGAGATGGATATCCATTTACAGGGAGTGCCGGTTTGCCGTGGCGGATTGGCCGCCAATTTTCAAGAAACGGAGCTGAAGCAGAAGCTTGACGCATCGGAGGTTCGCATCCGCATCGTTCTTAACGGAAAGGGCAAAGGCGAGGCTCGTTTCTATACTTGCGACCTCACCGAGGGCTACATACAAATCAATGGCAGTTATCGAACCTAGCCCCCGGCGGCGTCTGGGTGCCTTCGCGCTTTTTCTCCTGCTCGCATGTTCGGCTCGAGCAGATCAAGCTGCGGCCGTCCTCGAGCAGATCAATCACGTCGCCCGCGCCTTGAGTGACGGGAATCCCGCGGACGCGATGACCCCGTTCGACAAATCCCTCCCGCAATATGAAACCCTTCGCAACTACTTCAGCGGTCTCACGGATGCGTACCAGCTTACGAATGAGGCGACCGTCACCGACGAACAGGACGCGGAAAACGAGACTAAACTGAAGTTGCAATGGACCATGACGTTGACCGAACCTTCCACCTCGCTCTCGCGCCAGCGCACGGGTGAGATACAAGTCAGGCTTCTTCTGAAGAACGGGAAATGGAAAATCATCGAGCTTTCACCGATTGATTTCTTCAACCCCCAACAAAGCCGCGCGCGCCAGCAAGCGGAATTCTAATCGGTACCGAGCCGCGCGCGTCAGCAAGCGGTTAAAGCAGGTCTCGAAGCTCGTCATAATTGCGGCGCGTGACCAACTGAAATTCGATCGGCAGACGAGTAAAACTCTTGAGCTGCTCGAAGACCTGCGATGGCGGTACGCGGGCTCCCGCTACCAGCAACCGGCCCCTTTGCACTTCAAACGGAACAATCCCAAACTGCTTCTCAACGTGAGCGGGCAGGCTTCGGGCGATGCGCGTTCTTACGTTTCCGGCGTCAACGCACGCCGACGGTACGCCGTACTGCAGGCTGATCGCTTCACAGAGCTCGTCTTCGGAAATCACACCGTTGCTGAGAAGGAAATCCGCCAAATCTTCATTCGGCGATTTTCGAGATTCGAGCGCAATAAGCTCTTCATCCGAGATGTATCCCGAGCTTACGAGCACATCCGCCAGCTCACGGCGATGCATCAGAAGCGCGTCGCGGCTGGGGTAGGCATGGTCGGTTTTCAGCCAAACGAGCGGCCGCCGATGGAGCTTTGAATGGATATAGCACCACATGGCGCCGAACGACGCGAAACAATTTACGAAGTTGCCGTAAAAGCAGCGCAGCGGCACGCCCAGCGCAAACACCACACCGAAAATCTTCGCCACGCACGCCATTCGAATCGAGAGCCGCAAGCACTGCAGCAGAAAGGTAAACCAGCACAGCGTGCTGACGATAGGATTCGAGACTGCGAAAGCCCAGGGCCGGTGTTCCGCGGCGCTTGCGAACAAGTCCACGAGTCCCGCCGCGAACAGAATGTTCGTCAGCAAGCTGAGCGGGTTCGCAATTAAGCCTTTCCGGTCCCGCCAAAACCAGTAGCGCGTTCTCCACGACCCGCGCCACCCGTGACGCTCCCAGCACTGCAGCGCAATTCCCGTCACCCAACGAGTGCGCTGGCGAATGGCCGAGCGAATCCTGCGAGGAAAGTATTCGCGGGTCGACATGAAACCCTTGTCCCCGCGAGTAAGCGGCGCGAACAACTGCCTATAACCGGCACGATGAATGTAAACGCCGATCTCGTAGTCTTCCGTCAAGCTGGCTGGATCAAAAACCAGGTTGTGCCGTTCACTTGCTAGGCGCTCCAGGATTTCCCTCGCAAACCCGGTACCCACGCCGCTCGACGGGATGAAGGATTCGCTCAGTTGTCTCGCCGGCATATCAATCGTCTGAAACTCGGAAAATTCGTCGCAGTACACGCCATGCGTGAACTCGTGAAACGGAGTGGCAAGAGGCAGCACCGGCACCTGCACCATCGCGTATTTCTCGCGTTCACGGTTGATAACCGCTAGCGCGTCCGGATGCATCAGGTCTTCCGCGTCGTGCAGCACGATGGTGTCGAAATACGTGCCGTGCTCCTCCTCGAAGAGCGACATTCGTTGATAGATCCAGTTCAGGCAATCTGCCTTGGAGGTCGGGCCGGGATGCGGACAGGCGGCCATGTGAACGTTGCGGAAGACGCCTTCCAGATGTTGAACCGCCACGCACGTCGCCTCGTCGTTTGGGTAAGCACCCAGAAAGAAATCGAAATTGCGGTACCGGATTGCTGCCAAATTATGCCGGACCATATTCGCTATGACTTCCGACTCTTTCCAGCATGGAACGAAAATGGCGATTCGGCGTTCCTGCTTGAGAAACTCGCCCAGCGAGAACGGCGCGCTCGGCGTCCGCGCGGAAAAGCGATGGAACAAACAGATCAGCAGTGGAACGAAATCATCCAAGCCGCTGAAAAGAAGAATCGTCGCCAATCCGGCCAGAGCGTAAGGCCAAAGCGACACAAATGCATTCAGGACCCAGAGTGTCCCGTGTCCCTCGGGCAAATGTGGCAGAAAAGACAGATGGCCCTCACCCAGGAAGTGTGTGCCCATGCCAATGAATCGCAGAAAATTGTTAGAGTTTTCCCGGACACCGCCTACTTATTCAGGTGAGCGACACACTCTCGGAACGATCTGACTTGACGTCTTTCAGCCAATTGGTGCAGGAACTCATCGGAGGCGCCATGCGTCGCCACGTTTTTACGGAGTGCGAGTTAGACTTATTGCTGGACCTCGAAACCTGCCGTGTGCGGAAGTCCGCCAGGGCTCAGTTGCTGCGCCGGTACCTCAAAGCTGTGCATCAAAGCTTCACGCAGGGGGCTTTGAAGCCTCTGCGTCTCTCGCTTTTTGTGGAGCTGGAGACCCGGCAGCGCCCATCGTCGAACGCTCTGAGGCAGGCGGCTCGAGCGACCGCCGCGCGCTGAATCTGCCTTCAGCCGCGTTTGGGAACAGGCTCCCGCTGGGCTATCCTCAAGATAGAAATAGCAAGGAGATTTGTCATGGCGAGCACCACCGGGCCGGCCGCTACCACTGAGCGTAAGGTCTTCTGCGTCAAGCTTCAGAAGGAATTACCCGGATTGGACGAGGTCCCCTTCGATGGTCATCCCCTGGGCCAACGCATCTACGATAATGTCTCGAAGGAAGCCTGGAAAATGTGGGTCGAACACATGAAGATGATCATGAATGAGTATCGGCTCAATCTCGGCACGCCGGAAGCCCAGGAGTTCCTCCTCAAGCAGATGGAAGAATACTTCTTCGGAGCGGGCGCAGCCCATCCGCCAGGTTACGTTGCGCCCGGCCATTGAGAGTTGCACGGAACTCGACACCGCCGCGTCCTAAGAGTTTGAGCCTCCGCATTCTCGTCTGCGCCCTGCTCGCGTTCGCCTGCTTCGCGGGAGCCGATCCCACTGCCGCTCGGCTGGCTCGCAAGGCGCACGAAGCCCAGGAGTCGGGACAGCTGGTCCGGGCATATCTGCTCTATGCAGAAGCTGCCGCGCGTGATCCGCACAATCCCTCCTACCGCGCAAATCGTGACGCGCTGGCGCCGGCTGCTCAACTGCTCACTAAGGCCAATATCGAAAGCGCCGATGTTTCCGCTGACATAAAGGACGTCGAAAACGAGCCCTCGCGGGAAGGCCCCCCTGTCGAGATCGCCTCCCGCCAGGTCTGGGAGCGGGATGAACACCTGCAGTCCCTCCCTCACATCCAAGCAGACTCATCGCTGCACGATTTGGATATCAGGACGAATGAAACGTCTCTGTTCGAGCAGGTTGCCGGCGCCTACGGTGTTCGGGCCATCTGGGATTCGCAGTTGCAACCTGAGCCCAGCGTTCACCTTCAAATCGCTCAAGCCGATTTCCACACCGCCATGGAGGCCCTCACTGCCGCCACTCACACCTTTGTTTTCCCCATCACGGAACATCTCATTTTCTTCGCGCGGGACACTGAGGCAAAGCGGTCCGAGCTGGAGCCTAACATTTTGCTGACCTTCCCCCTCCCCAACGCGCTCGATCAAAAGGATCTGATTGAAGCCGCAAGTGCCGTGCGCGGCGCGTTAAAGCTCCGCTCCATCGGCTGGGACAGCTTCAGTCGCGTAGTCATGATACGCGACCGCGTCAGCCTTGCGCGTATCGCGCGATCCTTGTTGGAAGCTGTGCTCCTGCCGAAAGGCCAGGTCTCAATCGAGCTGGAATTCCTGACCGTGGATACGGATCGCAGCTATCACTATGGCATCGCCATGCCCACCACGTTTTCACTGGTCGATTTCGGACATGTCGGCGGTTTTCAATCCGTGTTGGCGGCGATGACCGGGCCAGCGGGTTTTCTGACTTTCGGCGCCGGAGCCACTCTGTTCGGTATCGGCACAACCACTCCAACCCTCTTTGCAACCTATTCGGAGTCCTTAAGCCGTCACCTTTACGATGCCACCGTTGCCGTGGGTGATGGCCAGACGGCGAACTTTCATATCGGTGACAAGTATCCGATTCCACAGACGCTCTACACAGGTTTCCAGCAAACCGGCGGCTCCATTTACAATCCCATCGGTCAAGTAACATTCGAGGATTTGGGATTGATCCTGAAACTCATCCCGCACGTGAGCGGCGATGGCGATATTTCCCTCGATGTTGACGCCGAGGTCAAATCGCTCGGGACCCAGACTTACGACACTGTCCCAGCCATCGATGAGCGCGAGTTCAAGGGCTCGATTACCCTCCGAGAAGGACAGTGGGCGGTCATTGCGGGGCTCGATGCGATTAATCGGAGCGTAACGAGAAACGGTCTCGCCGGCCTCAGCAGTATCCCCGGATTGAAGCAGCTCTTGAGCGAGAATACGCGCGATACGAACACTAGTAAAACGCTGCTGGTGATTAAACCCACGATCACCCGATTGCCAATGTCAGAGTCGATCAGCCCGCAGTACTTCGTTGGATCGCAGCATGGCGAGAGAGTCGTGCTTTAAAGTTATCGTCTCTAATATGTCGAAAATGCGCGATGAGATTTGCGAGCAGCCGGCCGCGATTGAGCGCACATTGAAAGCCGAGTGGCCCGGCCTCGAAAAGTTGCGCCGCCATTTTGAACAGAATCCGGTTCGCTTAATCGTGCTCGCCGCGCGAGGAACGTCGGATAATGCTGCCCAATTCGGCCGCTACTTATTGGAAATTTCGACAGGCATACCCGTTTCATTGGCTGCGCCTTCGGTTTACACGCTCTATGAATCGCGGCTCCAATTGAGGGGCGCCGTAGTCGTCGGCATCTCTCAGTCGGGTGAGTCCACCGACACGAATCTGGTCGTGGAGCAAGCGAAGTCGGCAGGCGCATTCACCATAGGAATCACGAATGAGAGCGAGAGCACTCTCGCGCGCCTCGCCGATCACGCCTTTCTGGTACACGCCGGCAAAGAGAAAAGCGTCGCCGCCACCAAGACATATACCGGTCAGCTCACCTGCCTTTATCTGCTTGCGCATGCATTGGGAGCTCAGATCGAGTTGGAGGGTCTCGAGCGCCTTGCCGATTGGACCGCCGCCGCGCTGAAGTTGGAAATGGAAGTCCGCGAACGCGCCGAGCGTTATTGCTTTATGCAGCATGCCGTCTGCATAGGCCGTGGCCTGAACTATTCCAACTCATTCGAGTTCGCGCTGAAGTTGATGGAGACTTGTTACGTCGTCGCGGAGCGGTTCTCTTCGGCGGATCTTTTGCACGGTCCTATCGCGATGCTGGAGGCGTCCTTCCCCGCATTTCTCTTCTGTCCGCCCGGCGTTACTTGGAAGCCTATGAGCGAAGTGCTCGAGAAGCTGCGGTCCATCAAGGCGGAGACGCTGTTGATCAGCGACCGCAGCAATAAGGACGCGGCCGCATTCCCCGGCTTGACGCAACCGCCGCTGACGATCCCAGCCCCGCTCGCCCAAATGAACGGTTCTTTACCGGAAGATGTCTATACAACGATTCCCTACATCATTCCCGCGCAGCTATTTGCAGCGAGCCTGGCTGAGGTAAAGCATTTGGACGCCGACCGTCCGCGCACGCTCAGCAAAGTGACCCAAAATCTATGAGGTGATCGGGCCTGAATCGTCCGCTCTACTTGCGTGCGCCCCGAGTAGTGCCCTTCAAAGCGGATTGGCGCCGCTTGGCGCTTTTACGCTTCGGCTTTACGATTCGGAACGTGCCGCTGCCAAAGTATTCGGCTTCGTAGATGTTGTCCTTTTGTTCAATCTTCGGTGATGCCGAGTGCTCTACTTTACCGGCGGCCTGCTGCTTTTGTTGTGCCATGAAACTCCTGAGTTTAGTAAGACTTAAGTTTAGCGGATCGATGTGCGTCAGCCTTGAATCGCGCGCTGGAAGTACGACGTTGCGGAAGCAGGCGCTGACGCCTGGTCACCCAAGGGTCTACGACAACACGCTATACAGCTCGCTCGCTTGGATGGGTTTGCAGAGATAGCCGTCCATGCCGGCCGCCATGCAGCGCTCCCGATCTCCGTTCAGGGCGTGCGAGGTCAGCGCGATGATCTGGATGTGACCGCCTTTGCTCTTTTCTTTTCCACGAATCACGCTGGTCGCTTCAAACCCGTCCATGACGGGCATCTGGACGTCCATCAGGACGATGTCGAAGCGATCCAGCTCGAGCGCGTCGAGCGCCTCTTGCCCGTTATTCGCGATTACCACGGTATGGCCCCGTTTCTCCAGCAAGCGCACCGCAAGGCGCTGATTAACCATTCCGTCCTCGGCCAGCAGGACGTGGCGGCTTGCTTCGCGAAGCGAATGCCGCGTGACCAGCGGTGCTGAATCGCTCTCGGAAGAGCCCGTGCCGAGCACCATCAAGATCGCTCGAAGCAGATCGGACTGCTTGAAGGGTTTGTTCAGATAGCCGCCGATACCCAAGCTCTTGCATCGGGCGCCGTCACCCCGCCGGCCCGCCGAGCTCAACAAGATCACTTTGGTTTCCGCTGACTCGGCGGGATAGCTCCTGATTCGCCCCGCCAGCTCAAAGCCGTCGATCAGTGGTATTTGGTGATCGAGAATGGCCAGAGAATACGGCCTATTCACGGCGATGGCTCGCTCGACTTCAGCCAAGGCCTCCCGTCCACTGTCAGCGAGCGTGACGTTCATTCCCCAATTCGTCAAAACCTCGAGCAGAATGCGCCGATTCGTGCTGTTGTCGTCCACCACCAGCACCGGTACGTTTTGAATGTCGCCCAGTTTCGGAGGGGGAGCGGTCTGCGTCACCACGCCGAATTTCGCCGTGAAATGGAACGTGGTTCCGCTGCCGGGTTCGCTCTCTACCCACAGCTTTCCGCCGAACATTTCAACCAGCCGCGCAGAAATCGTAAGGCCGAGACCCGTGCCGCCGAATTCTCGCGTCGTCGAACTGTCCGCTTGAGTGAATGCTTCAAAAATCTTGCGCTGCTTTTCGGGTGCGATCCCAATGCCGGTATCGATTACCTGAAAATGCAGCGTGATTTCTTCGTCAGCCTGCGCAAGCAGCTCGACTTTTAAGACGACTTCACCAATCTTGGTGAATTTGAGAGCGTTGCCGAGCAGATTCAGAACCACCTGCCGGAGACGTCCGGGGTCGCCTAGCAGCTCCACGGGAACACCAGGAACGATATGGCACGCCAGTTCCAGGCCTTTTTCGTGAGCATGCATCGCGATGCCTTTGAAAGCCTCTCCCAGCGCCCCTTCCAGATTGAAGGCGATGGGATCCATGGTGAGCTTGCCGGCTTCGATTTTTGAGAAATCGAGAATGTCGTTGATGATGGTCATCAAACCTTGCGCCGATGTCTGAACCATTTCTACAAACTCCCTTTGATCCGCGGAGAGGGAGGTGTCGAGAACCAGATCGGTCATGCCCAGTATGCCGTTCATCGGCGTGCGGATCTCATGGCTCATGTTGGCGAGAAACTCGCTCTTGACGTCATTTGCGCGCTGTGCCGCCCGCCTCAATGATTCTTCTTCCTCCAATTTCTGGCGAATGACTGCAGTCTGCCGATTAACGCGCCGGCGCAGAACGATTACCCAAGCGATTATGAGAGCGGTGACGGCGGCCAAGGCCCCGATGAAGCTCGCCGCATGGCCAACTGTCCACCAGGGAGGTCTCTGTAAGATGCGCACATCGTCAGCGGAACGCGCAATCAGCCTGAAAGCGGTCACCCTTCCGAATGAGTCCATCTCGTCCACGCAGATTCCGCTGACGCGCAACACGCTGCCGTCGCGGCGCGCGTTGCCGAATACATTCCGCGCGCCGGAGACTGAGAATATCGTGCGATCTTGCTGAAGAACGAGCATCTCCTGAGACGGTAGGATGGAATGCCCCACCACCAAGCCTTCAAGAGCTACCAGCTCAGAGTCGTACGCGCCATTCATTACTTGAGCGGCTGTCATCGCGACCGCGTCCGGCGGCTTGCCGCTTCCGTTTAGCCGGACCAGAGCGTCGTCAAGTCTCAAGCGCGAATCCACGAGCTCCGGGAACCCCAATGTCTCTACGCGGTCACCGGGCTTCAGCGCAATTTCCTCGCGCGTTTCGACATTCAGTGCGCCTGAATCGTCCCGGAGATAGAATCCGCGGCCCGGCATAGCCGCGCTCACCACGCCTGTGAGCTTCACGCGATGGCCTCTGGGGTACTTCGCGCCGAATCGCTGAAGTTCGCCGATTCTGGTTCGAGATATCGCGAAAGGATCCAATGCCGGAGGGTCGAGCATCGAGATCTCGTCCAAATCCGGGACGAACAGCTTCACGCCGACCAGTTGATTCCTGGCGTTGAACTCCGCGCCGCAGACGCCTCGAAATTTTGCCCGCCGGTCCACGAGCTGGGACGGGTCTTGAGCAGTGGTCCATGGAATTTGGACGTTGATCCGCCCGCCCGACAAAGCCACTTCCAGCCAAAGCACATTTTCTTGCGCATCGCGGTGCAGGTGCGCAGCCTGCCGCACCACGCCTTCCACCTCCACCCACTCGCTGTCTTCGGACGTGCTGGTCATCTCGTCGAAGGATACGCGCCTCGGCGGGGGCGTTGCGGCGCGCCCAACCACTCTCCAGCGCGGATTGGCAATCTCCGGCGAGAAATCCGTCTGAGCGCTGTTTCCATCCAGTTCGAGCAACTGTCCCTTTGCCGCCCCGGGAAGACTCGATGACCACCTGACCCAAATTCCACCAGTCCGATCCTGAATGAAGAAATCGGGTGCGGCAGCATCGAAATAAGTGACCAAAACCTGGAGATGAACGGGATATCCGCGTCGCGCTTCCGATGCGCTTAACGCTGTCACCTGCCAAATCGTCGTAAGTGTAGGGAGCGATTCCCGCGCCTTCCCGGAGGCTCCGGGCGCGTTGGCTCCGCCGGCCACCAGCAAGGCGCTGAGAAAAATTCGCCGCGACAGGGATTTCGCCCGAATTCTCGTTCCAACATGCTGGGAATCTGATGGGCGCACTTGTTCTTCTCATCGGCAGGGATTAAGCGTGTTTTGGAAATCGTTTTTTCCGCATTGATGGTCGAATGCCCAAGATCGGGACTCACGCCTTATACCTGTAGTTCGCCCTGGTAACACTCCCAGAGTTCGCAACGCTCCTCGTTCGGGTCTACTTCACTGAATGTTCGCTTCATCAGCGATTTCACTCGCGAAACAGACATATACAAAGTGGAGCGACCATCAGGCTCCCAGGCTGGGCGCATCGGTCGCGTTTTACAGCCTGCTTTCGCTCGCGCCTCTGCTGCTTCTGATTACCGCTCTCATCGCGCTGGTGTTTGACCAGCATCGTGCGCAAGGTGCGCTGATCGGCGAGGCGCGGCAGCTCATCGGCGATCGAGGCGCAGACGCGGTCCAGTCATTGCTCAAGAGCGCGCAGAAACCCTCATCGGGCATTTTTGCAACCCTCGTAGCGTTCATCACGCTGCTATTTGGCGCCTCGGGCGTTTTCACCGAATTGCGTGACGCCCTCAATCTGATGTGGGACGCCAGGCCCCCCGACGCAGCAGGTTTTATGGGCATGATCAAGCAGCGCCTGTTTTGTTTTGGGATGGTCCTGTCAGTCGGGTTTTTGCTGTTGATTTCGCTCTTCGTAAGCGCCGCCTTGACATATCTTGGGCATTCTTTCGGACAGCTTGTTCCCATGCCCCCGGCCATTTTGCAGGCAATCAACTTCGCGGTTTCGTTCGCCGTGGTCACCGCCCTTTTTGCATTGATGTTCAAGTATGTTCCCGCCGCGGAGATTTCCTGGCGAAATGTAGCTGTAGGAGCTCTCGGGACCGCGCTTCTCTTTACCTTGGGCAAGTTTCTGCTGGGGCTCTATTTGGGAAAAGCGAGCGTGGGCTCCACTTATGGCGCAGCGGGTTCCCTCGTCGCGGTGATCGTTTGGATTTACTACTCGGCGCAAATCTTTTTCTTCGGCGCGGAATTCACGCACGTATATGCCGAGGCTCACGCAGGGAAAGAGGATAACGAATTACTCGCGAAAAAAGCAGGGGCATAACCCCATAAGCGTCAACTTAAGAGCTCGAGACGTGATTAAGCCGTTTTGAGCTGTAAGAGTCACTTTCCGGTAGCGGTGTATCTCAGGCTCGGCTGAGCAGCTTCACCTGGATTCCTAAACCCTTTGCGACAAGGGTGGATTTATTCAGGGGCTTGGCCAGATTCTCCACAAATCTCCGACTGTGAGTGGTCATTCTATTTGAGCCAACCGTCATTCCGCGATACGCCTGGAC
>JBAUUG010000374.1:0-4239 GCA_049582585.1 Bryobacteraceae bacterium
GTCTCTCGGAGGGACGCGTCCGGGACACCAACACCTGAGTGCTTGAGTGCTCGCCGAAACGCCGTATTTCGGTACCGCTTGCCTTCCATCACTACGACTTTCGAGTGCGCGCGGGCAACAAAGTCAACTAGCGGGAAAACTGGATCCGCGGCGCTGCACAGCCTCTTCATTTCGCGCGAGAACTCCTCCAGATCGACGTATCGGAACCTAATTCCGTAGTCCTCAGTGATTTGAGTGGTCAGGTCTACCATGTTGAAGTACTCGTCGACCGTCACGTG
This sequence comes from Bryobacteraceae bacterium, assembly GCA_049582585.1. Taxonomy (GTDB): domain Bacteria; phylum Acidobacteriota; class Terriglobia; order Bryobacterales; family Bryobacteraceae; genus Bog-105. The sequence goes on from JBAUUG010000374.1 coordinate 279, forward strand.
AAGAACTGGCTCCTGAGGCTTGGTGGAGCATGTCATAACAGCGGCGATATTGTGGGCGGCAATGTCGACAGGCATGAAGCTGAGCTGAATGTCGGCGCTCGGAGCTACGCCGTACTTAATCATGAACGAAAGCAAGCGTACTACGATGTCCGTGGAATGCCCGAGTCCCGCGGTGGACGCTGTGAGAAAGGCCGGCCGATATATTCTGGCATCAATGCCCTGTTCACGAGCCTGGAGTACAAGTTGTTCTGAGACCCACTTCGTCTGCGCGTATCCGAAGTCGAGCCCGGACATTTCGGGGTTTGAGTCTCGTTCGAGAAGTTCCCGCTTCCCGGTCCACCCGAAGATTGTCGTGCTCGAAACGAAGTGAAATTGCTTGCGTCGCGAGGCACACGCCAATCTAAGAAGCTCTCTGGTGCCTTCGACGTTCGATCGCTGGAGTGTGTCATAGTCGAGGATGTAATCAACCCAGGCCGCATTATGAACAATTGTGTCGATCGTTTCCGTCAACTGCAGCCAGACGCGGTCTGAAAGCCCCAGCAGCGGGCTCGCCACGTCACCGCATATCAAACGGACACGGGCGTCGAAGGCCTCTGCAACGCGCAGGTCGTAAAGACCTGCCGCCTCGAGATCGGTTTTCAGTCGCTCGCGTGCAGCCGATGGGTCGGTTGCACGCACGAGAACTGTATAGGCCGCACTGGTCTGGTCTAGCAGGCTTCGGAGGAGAAATGGCCCCAGGAATCCGGTAGCGCCAGTCAGGAGAACGTGATTGAAAGTGCAGTCCGCTTGTGGCACAGCACCGACACTTAGCGGATCGAGCAGGGCGTCTTTTCGCATTGCCGCCGCTTCGCTTTCATCATATTCCCGCTTCATTTTATCGAGTTCCGCGTGCAGGTTGACGGCCCAGTCAGTAGAGCCCTCCTGGAACCCGCGGACTAGTGCCGATATTTCGGACACGGTCAAGCGTTGCAGGAGTGGGATATGCAGTGCATCTCGCAGGTCGCGAGCGCCAGTCTCAACGACTGCTCTCTCAAGGATCGCCAAGAGTTCGGCTGTCGCAAGAGAATCGAGGCCGGCCTCGCTCGGCCTGGCGTTTTCATCCCCGCGTAGCGCGTACGTTTCCAGGAAGCGCTCGTAGTGCGACTGAACGTCTAGGGTGTGCGCCCAGTTCAGTCCCGCTCCATCGCCGTCACGCTTATGGGTCTCGATCGTGCGCAGGCCACCGTCTAGCCACTTGTCGCGAGTAAGGCTTCTAGCCACCTTCCCGGAGGTCGTTCTCTTGATGGCCTGGCGTCGAACGAACACGATCGTATGTGGTCCGGCGTAGCCGTGCGCCCGCAGCGAGCGAGAAATCTCATCGGGGTGTGGTGGGTCGCTCGGATTTCGGACGCCAACGACCACAATGAGCCTTTCTTCCTCATCGGGGCCCCGGAACGCGGCCACGCTGCCGAACTGTATTTTCTCGGAGCTCTTCTCGACGAACGCCTCAAGGTCCTCAGGGTAGTAGTTCTGACCTCTAAGAATAATGATATCTTTCAGCCTGCCGCAGACGAACAGCTCCCCTTCCGCGAAGAATCCAAGATCTCCCGTGCGAAGGTATGAATACACATCGTTGGAATCGTTTGCGATCGAGTTGCCAAACACGTACTCCGAAAGCTCCGGTTTGTTCCAGTAGGCCTGACACGTGCTTTGACCAGCAACCCATATCTCCCCGATTTCGCCGCCTCCGACTGCGGCCTTGGTGCCCGGGTCGACGATCCGCACGTGGATCCCGTCCAGAGGCCTACCGCAGCTGACCAGCTCAAGCTGTTCCGCGGGAAGCGTGTCCTCGGCAGCCATGACAACGGTACGCGCGTGAAGCGACTTTCGGCTGATCGTGAGGGACCGCCGCCCCGAGCTGGCGACCGCCAATGTGTTCTCAGCAAGTCCGTAAGCTGCAATGTGCGCCGCTGGACGCAGGCCGTACTTCGCGAATCGTTCCAGGAAGCCTCGGTACGTGCTGGGCCTGACTGGCTCAGCCGCATTCATAAAACTTGTACAGAACTTAGGTCCAGACCCTCTAGCAGATCGTCCGGAACCCGCTCAGGAGAGAGGCAGTATTCGAAGCCAAAATTTGGAGATGAGGTGTAGGTCGCCTTGTACCGGCTGAGCGTTTCCAGCCACAAAGCGGGCCGTCGCAGAAAGTCGAGCGGCGAAATTCCATACGTCGTGCCGCCGGTGACGACCTGGAAAAGATAGTATCCAATCAAGCCCAGGTCGTGAAATTGTGGCAGCCATGAAACCCCGATTGCTTGGTGGTCGATCGTTGAACGACAGTTATGTATAACGTTCTGGTGCGATACGACCACACCCTTCGGCGCTCCAGTGGACCCGGATGTGTATTGCAAGAAAAGGGTCTGGGCTGGATCATCGATCATGCCTCCCCGCGCGGCGCCCCGCAGCCGATCGGTGGCGAGCCACTTAATACCGAGGGGAGCAAGAGGGTCTTCCGAGTCGCTATGGTCGCCAACCTCACCAGTACCACGTGGCGCTGATCCAAGCGATGAATCCGTCAGGGCGAGCGCGGCCCCGCTGTCCAGCATCACCGACCTGAGTCGCGCCGCTCCCCCTTTTGCGACTGATGTGACCGGAGGAACTGGAACGGGAATGACCCCTGTTCGGGCACAAGCGACGAATGAGGCTACCATTTCCAGTCCCGGCGGATATACCAGTGCCACGCGATCGCCGCGCCGAAGGGCCGTTTCATCGTGAATATACTCGCCGAGGAAACGAGTTCTGGCTTCGAAGGACTTATACGTGTACGTTTCGCGCGGCTTGCCGTGACGGTCGAGAAACATACCGAAACACTTTTCCGGTTGAACGGCTGCCCAGTGATCCATGTAGTCGAGGATCGTGTCCAACTGCCACCCTCTTGCCCGACGGATTGTTCTCTTCCGGTCAGTACCGCGATGCCGGATGCTTGCCAGTACGGTAGCGTATGGGCGAATAGCCTTGATCTGCGGTGGCCTGCAGAGGCCAGCATCGGCGGCGGCCGAACGACGAGCCGCCCGGACCGGAAGCCGTACAGCACCCGAGTACGGCAGTGCCCGGGGCGGCATGATTTCCCTGATCCGGGAAATTCCTGCGCTCGCGTGTTCAGGCCTTGGACACAGCAAACCCCGTAACCGGCTGCTTTGCCGGTATGCTGGGGTGTCACCCAAGCACACGCTTCCGCTAGCGCCGGGCGGACAGGGGCCTTCGTTCGCCCTCCATCCGGTAAGGGGCGGTAGCCGGGGTTTAGCTCACTTTCTGAGCTCACGTATATCGCGGATCATTATGCACGTCAGGGGCAACTGGGGCTAAGGCCACAGCAGGGTTTTGATGGCGCGGCACTCGTCCATGGCCCCGTATCCCTCGGCAGCCTCGGACAGTGGCAGGTCGAGGTCGAAGACCCTGCCTGGGTTGATGGTCTGGTTCTCGATGAGCTCGATCAAGTGCGGCAGGAACCGGCGGACCGGGACGGGACCGCCGAGCATGTTCACCTCGGCGTAGAACAGTTCCTCGCCGGGCAGCGTGACGCCGTGGGCCACGCCGACGTAGCCAGATGCCCGCCGGCGAGGCGATTCCGGCCCGTGACCGAGGCGCCATCGCATCGTGACCTCGAAGTTCTTCGAGCTAGTCCTGACACCGGCACGCCCCTGGCCGAGGATCACAGCCAGTGACTGCTGCTATTGGGCGGGAGCAGCCCCATGCATCACGGGCATTGCGCGATCAGGGGCACGCATGCTCTTGCGGAAGGAACGTAGATGAATCTGCGGAGTCGAGCGGGGTCTCCATGTCGAGGGGTCGCGGTCATAGAGAGGCCCCCACAGCAGCAAGGCAGATCCAGGTCCGGGCTTGGCCGCAAGACACTTGCGGTGGGAGCGAGCGTGGTTGCGCTGGCCTTGGCCATGGCGGGCTGTGCAGGAAGCAGTTCGTCCAC
>JBAUUG010000375.1:0-8736 GCA_049582585.1 Bryobacteraceae bacterium
GAATCGAAGTTGCCCCCTCAACGGCTCGGGAAAGTATCGTCATTCACCCGTTCTCCGGAGGGCGCCGCAAGAATTGGCCTTTGCATTTGTATCGGGAACTCGCTTCGCGGCTACCATGCGAAATCGAGTGGACGGCCGGCCCGGAAGAGGAGCTTCCAACCGCGAGGAGATTCGAGAACCTTGCAGATCTGGCGGCGTGGATTGCGGGAGCGCGACTCTATATCGGAAACGACTCCGGCATTACACACGTGGCTGCGGCAACCGGCGTTCGCACTCTTGCTCTCTTTGGGTGTTTATCGCCCGAGACATGGGCGCCGCGCGCAGAAAACGTCAGAATCCTGCGGGCAGACACGCTTGAAAAGCTGGATATCGAGACGGTGCTGAGCGCTGTCAATCGGCTGCTTGACTTGCCTTAGGACGAGACTGCCAGCGGACAATCGGTTTGCGCGCAGCGGTCACTTCGTCAACTCGCCGGGTGCGTGTAGAATGCGGGGCCTTCAAAACCAGCTCAGGACTCTCTTCGACTTCTTTCGCTATCGAGATCATGGCGTCGGCGAAGAGATCTAGCTCGCGCTTGCTCTCGGTCTCAGTCGGCTCAATCATCAGGGCGCCGTGCACGATCAGCGGAAAGCTAACCGTGTAGGGATGGAATCCGTAATCGATGAGCCGCTTAGCGATGTCGCCGGTGCGCACGCCTTTCTTTGACTGCCGGTCATCGCTGAAGACGCATTCGTGCATGCTCGGCGCTTTATAAGCGATCTCATAATAGGGCTCGAGCAATGTCCTAAGGTAATTCGCGTTCAGCAGAGCGTCCAAGGTCGCCTGCCGCAATCCATTGCCGCCATGGGCCATGATGTAGGCCAGCGCCCGGACCAAAACTCCAAAGTTTCCGTAGTAGGCGCGCACCCTTCCGATGGAATCCGGCAGATCATAATTCCATTTCCATGCCTCGCCCTCGCGTTTCAATCGCGGTGAAGGCAGGAACGGGGTGAGCACCTTAGCAACCGCAACCGCGCCTGAACCTGGTCCGCCGCCGCCGTGCGGAGTGGAGAAGGTCTTATGCAGATTCAGGTGCATGACGTCGATTCCGAATTCTCCCGGGCGCGTGATGCCGACCAGCGCGTTCATGTTGGCGCCATCCATATAAACTAGCGCGCCTTTGTCGTGCAGGATGCGGCAAATTTTGTGAATGTTCTCTTCAAACACGCCCACCGTGTTGGGATTCGTGATCATCAGGCCTGCGACGTCTTCGGTAGTGACGCGATTCAGAACTTCCAAATCGATCATGCCGCGCTCATTTGACTTAATGTTCTCGACCGCGTAGCCAACCGTCATAGCGGTGGCCGGATTTGTGCCGTGCGCGGAGTCAGGCACGAGAATCTTCTTTCTTGCATTGCCGCGCTTTTCCAGCAGCGCGCGAATCATTAGAATGCCCGTGAATTCGCCGTGCGCGCCCGCAGCCGGCTGCAGCGTGACCGCATCCATCCCGGTGATCTCGGCGAGCGCTTGCTCCAAAACTGCGATTACTTCCATGCAGCCCTGCGCCAGCGCTTCCGGTTGATACGGATGAGCCCACGCCAAGCCGTCAATTCGCGCAACGAGCTCATTCACGCGCGGGTTGTACTTCATGGTGCACGAGCCTAGCGGATATAAGCCCAAATCAATCGCGTAATTCCAAGTGGAAAGCCGCGTGAAGTGACGGATGGTTTCGAATTCGCTGATTTCCGGGAAGTCTTCAATTTCCGGCCGCACGTTTCCGGCGCCCAGCGCTTGCTCTGCATTCACGGGGGGGACGTCCAAGTCGGGAAGCTGGTACCCGCGCTTGCCGGGCGAGCTGAGCTCGAAGACCAGCGGTTCTTCCTGGACGATATGCCTGGAAACTTTTTTGATCATGGCCTCAAAACCGCTTGCGTACGCGCGCGGCTCGGTTTCGGATCTTGCGCAGTGTTGGATTGTTCCTGCGTGAATGCTGCGGCTAGTGCATCCATGTCGCTACGCTTGCTCATTTCGGTGGCGCACAGCAGCATGCAATTGCTCAGCTCAGGATAAAAGCGGCCCAGCGGCAACCCCCCGATAATCTTCTGCGGCAATAGCGAGGCGTTTATTTCGTCAGGCGATTTCCCGTTAGCGCGCGCGACAAATTCATTGAAAAACGGTCCTTCAAACTCGAGGGGCAATTTGCTCGCCAGGTAATGCGCCTTGGCCAGATTCTGCTCAGCCAGCTCACGCAGCCCTTCTTTCCCATATACGGTCATGAAGACCGTCGCCATCAGCGCGAGCAGGGCTTGATTGGTGCAGATATTCGAAGTCGCCTTTTCGCGCCGGATGTGCTGCTCGCGAGTGGCCAGCGTCAAACAGAACGCGCGGCGGCCATCCGCATCAGTGGTCTCACCTACCAGCCTTCCGGGAATCTGCCTGATGTATTTTTCACGTGTAGCGATAATGCCCGCGTAAGGACCGCCGTAGCTGGGCGAAATAGCGAAGCTCTGCAACTCGCCTACGACGATATCCGCTTCTCTGGGCGGCGCGATCAGTCCCAACGCAACCGCCTCGGTGAAGACCACCACCAGCAGCGCTCCTGCCTTGGAGGCAGTGGAAGAAATTTCGTTGATTTGCTCCAGCAGCCCGAAAAAGTTCGGAGTCTGTACAATGACTGCCGCTACATCGCCGTTCAGCTTGTTTCGGAGATCATCCAGATCAAGCAGCCCATTCTTTGCGTATGCTAACTCGTCAACCGGAATACCTTGATGCTTGGTGTAAGTCCGCAGCACCTCGCGGTACTCAGGATGAACGGTGCGGGAAATGAGAACCTTATCGCGCCGTGTTACGCGAACCGCCATCATAGCGGCTTCGGGCACAGCCGACGATCCGTCATACATGGAAGCGTTCGCCACTTCCATGCCGGTCAACTGGCATACCATAGTCTGGAACTCGAAGATGCTGGTGAGCGTGCCTTGCGATATCTCCGCCTGGTAGGGCGTATAGGAGGTTAGAAATTCGCCGCGCGAGACTACCGTGTCCACCAGAACCGGGCGATAGTGATTGTAAACTCCCGCACCCAAAAAACTCGCGTAGCCGTTTGCGTTTTCACCTGCGCGCGCCTTGAAGTAATCGACAATATCGTATTCGCTCTTGCCGTCCTCAATTCCCAGGCGCTTGTCGAAGCGCACATCGGCGTGCAGATAGGAGATCAAGTCTTCTTCAGATTTCAAGCCAATGACGGCGAGCATCTCACGGCGCTCAGAATCCGATTTCGGCAGGTATCGCATCTATTGTTGAGTTTTCGGCCAGCTGATAAAACGCTGCCTCATCCTTCAGCGCCGGCGTACGTTTCATAGTCCGCAGCGGACATAAGGTCATTTACTTCTGCGGGTGCGGAGAGCTTCACCTTGATCAGCCAAGCTTCGCCATGCGGGTCTTCATTCAGCTTTTCCGGATTGCTTGAAAGCAGGTCGTTGGCGCTTGATACCTGGCCTGAAACCGGAGAATAGATATCCGAGACAGCTTTTACGGATTCCACGGCGCCGAATGTCTGCCCTTTCGTCACTTGCGTGCCGGGCTTGGGGAGATCGACAAAGACGATATCTCCCAGCTCATGCTGCGCGTGATTCGTGATGCCGATAGTCCCCCGATCACCCTCGACATGCACCCACTCGTGCTCTTTCGTGTACTTATAGTTCTCTGGATAGCTCATCCCTTTGGCCTTTTATAGAATGGCGTTGCCACTGTTACTGCATCGACCGGCGAGTTGCGGATTAAGACCTGGATGGGGACATCGGGAACGGCTTTCTGGACCGGTAGGTAGCAGAGGCCGATGTTCTTATTCAGCGTAGGAGACGGTCCACCGCTGGTCACCCATCCAGCCGGCTTGCTCTCCATCCAAACCTCGTATCCATCGCGCCCAATCCCGCGGCCTTTCATCTCAAACCCGGCTAGCTTTCGCGTGATGCCTTGCTCGAGGGCTTTCTCCAATGCGGCGCGGCCGATGAAATCGCCTTTGTCCATCTTGACGATCCAGGCGAGATCGGCTTCAAACGGATTTATGGAAGCGTCCATTTCATGCCCATATAGAGCCATTTTCGCTTCGAGACGCAAGGTGTTTCGCGCGCCCAATCCGCAGGGCTTGATGCCAAATTCGTCGCCGGCTGTCAAGACTTCGTTCCAAATCCGGGTGGCCGCTTCCGGTGCAATATAAATCTCGAACCCGTCTTCTCCGGTGTATCCCGTGCGCGCGATGCGTGCTGGAAAGCCGGCCACTTCTCCGTCCGTGAACCAGTAATATTTAATTCCGGTGAGATTGGTCCTGGTCAGCTTCTGCAGCGTGTCTAATGCCTTAGGCCCCTGAATGGCGAGCTGGGCGTAGCGCTCGCTCACGAATTCCACTTCGGCATCAAACCGGTTATGGGATCGGATGTGCTCAAGATCCTTCTCCTGATTGGAGGCATTGACACACAAGAAGAAATCAGTGTCGGAGACCTTGTGGACCAGAATGTCGTCCACGAATCCGGCGTGCTCGTATAGCAAAGCCGAGTAGTGCGCCTGACCAACCTTCAGCTTGGCGGCGTTATTTGTCGAGACGAAATCGACCAGCCTTACTGCCTCAGGACCCCGAATCTCAATTTCGCCCATGTGGCTGACATCGAACAGGCCGACGGCGGTGCGAACGGCGTTGTGTTCCTCCAAAATACTGGAGTATTGGACGGGCATGTTCCAGCCGCCGAAATCGACCAATTTGGCTTTCAGCGAAGAATGGACATCGAAGAGCGCAGTTGTCTTCAGGCCGGCGGCAGGAGTCATTCGAGCGAAGAAATCTCAGCGTAGCATGGCGGACCGGGTTAACAGGCGCGCTCCGGCTGAGTCGCCTGCGCACGGCGCAGGCGTGAGAGCGCCAGCCGGATCTCGCCATAAGTGATGTTCGGGTCAATGGCTTCCTTGATCGGCTTTGCCCGGTCAATCCCCAGCCGCGCGGCAGCTTCTTCAATTTCGCGGAGGCGCTCCGGCGCGATCCAGCGTTCATCAAAATCGATCTGGCGCTTTTCCACCAGGTTCGCTACCGTGTCCACGATCGTATTAAGGCGCCGCTGCCGGATATCGGCGATTTCCTGAAACGTGCGGCCCTCCTTAAGCAGACGAATGGTCTCGTCCGTCGGCGCTTCCTTCGGTTCTTCGCGTTTTGCGGCCCGCGCTCCTTGGCGGAACTGCTCGAGAGCCTCGAGAATCGCTTGCCCGTAGAGCTGTGCTTTCTTTTCACCGATGCCGAGTACGTGGAGCAAAGCGGCGCTGGTGTGCGGCTGCTTGCGGCACAGGTCCTCGAGGCCGCTATCGTGCAGAACCATGAACGCCGGAATGTTTTCGCGCCGGGAGATTTCGCGCCGCCATTCGCGCATATACTCGAGCAGTTCCTGATTCGGTCCCGAGGGAGCGGCCGGAGAGATCGGCTTCACCTTCGGCGTCTTCTTGATCGTCAAATCAGCAGGCTTTGCTCGAAGCCACTCCGGCAGTTCTGCGCAAGCGTCGCACATGCCGCAGCCGGTCCACTGTCTCTTGACTTCTCCAAAATGGCGGCAGATCTGCATGTGACGGCACGCCGGAGATTCAGCGAAGCGCTTGATCTCGCGATAACGCTGCCACGAGCGATCCTGCTCGGCCCGATCCTGCATCTGGCCGATGAAGTAGGCTAGCAGCGCTGTGTCTTTCTTCTGCCACAACAGCGCGCAATCGGCCGGCAATCCGTCGCGGCCGGCTCGCCCAGCCTCTTGATAAAACTGTTCCACGGATTTCGGCAACGACAGGTGAATCACCGCGCGCACCCCGGGTTTATTGATGCCCAACCCGAACGCAATGGTGCCCACCAGCACGCGCACTTCGTCAGACATCCACGTTTCCTGATTTCGTTTGCGCACTTCGGCAGCCATCTGCCCGTGATACGGAACCGCGGCGATTCCCTGGTTGCGCAGATCGTCGGCGATCTGTTCAACGCGGGCGATGGTCGGCGCGTACACAATTACGTTCTCGCCCGCGTGCGCCGCGAGGGCGGCGAGCAAAAGCTGCATCTGAATACGGTCGCCCTCACACTGTTTCACCAGGTAGCGCAGATTCGGCCGGTAAAAGCTCATGATGTACTTGTGCGGATCTTGAAGCCGGAGCTGGGCCAGCATATCGTGGCGAACGCGCTGCGTGGCGCTGGCGGTAAAAGCGGCGATCGGCCGGCCCGGAAAATGATCGCGCAAGCTGCTCAAGAGCCGGTATTCAGGCCGGAATTCGTGACCCCATTCGGAGATGCAGTGCGCTTCATCAATCGCGAAAAACGCGATGGGCACGCGCTCGAGCCAAGCCGCGGTATCGGTGCGCGCCAAACGTTCCGGAGAAATGTAGATGAGGCGAAACTCGCCGCGTTTCGCGCGTTCCAGAATGCCGGACTGTTCTGCAAGCGGAATCGCGCTATTCACGAATGCCGAAGGGATGCCCATTTGCGCCAGCTGCGCAACCTGATCTTGCATCAGCGCAATCAATGGCGAGATGACCACGGCCGTGCGCTCGCTCACCACGGCGGGCAGCTGATAGCACAGCGATTTGCCGCCGCCGGTCGGCATTACGGCGACTACGTCATGCCCGCCCAGCACGCTTTCAACAATGCGCTCCTGGAGCGGACGGAAGCTCTCATATCCCCAGTAGCGCCGCAGGATGGCTAAAAGGCCGGGCGTATCAGCTCTAGCCGACATTCCCATATCTCATGAGAAAAGCACGATTTCTGGGACGATCATCTCGCCCTTCCAACGTGAATCAATTCGCCGCTTTCGATCGTTTCCGCAGTCCGAAGTAGGGTATCAAAAAGGGGTCGATAGGATGCGATTTCATTGTTTCGGACGTGAGCCACAAGGACGCCTAGCTTGAGAGCTTCTTAAGATTTTGTTGATGTTCGAGCTTTCGGTCAATCGTGACGAAAACATCGAAAGAGTCTTGGGCGAAATTTAGCAGCGGCCCGTCCTTGCTGCTCCGCCATCCCATTTCGGTTACTGTTTTAACTTCGTGACCGGGGAAAGCCGCTCTGACGCCGGCGTGCACACACTCATCTAGGAGGATACGCACGCAAGAAGATTGTCTTTGGCCAGTTCGATAAACTGGATCGCCTGCTCACGGGAGACGGAAGGAAACCCTTCGAGGAAATCTTCCAGGGTGGAATTTCCCTCGATATGATCAATCAGCGCCTGAACAGGAACGCGGGTACCTTTAAAGCAGGGCTCGCCACTCAGCCGCTCAGGGTGAATCCAAACGATCTCCCCTAGCTGAGCTTTCTGTTCGATGGTCATGCTTTCAACTTACGAGAAAAGGCAACAGAACGCAAACCCGCATGTTCGATCGGTGTAGTCGATATCTTTCGCGCAAAAAGCCTACGCCGTCCCCTCCGCGGGTTCCGACGCGCCGTACTCTTTCAACTTGTTGAACAAAGTCTTCAGGCTGATTCCCAAAATCTCGGCGGCTCGTGTCTTATTGTTCTTGGTGTGTTGCAGCGTGAGCTGAATCAGCGCCTTCTCGGCATCGCCGACAGTGGTGCCTACGGGCAGGCGCACGCTGTCCGGCTCGAAAACGTGGCTGGGCGCTTTGGAACCCACGGAAGCACCGAAATCCCAGGGGAGGTGAGCCATTTGAATGACCCCTTCGCCGGCCAGAATTACCGCCCGCTCGAGCACGTTGCGCAATTCGCGCACGTTTCCCGGCCATGAGTATTTCTTGAAAGCTTCCATCACGTCGGGCGTGACATCGGTTATGTTGCAGGAGTGTTTCCGGTTCAAGTGCGTGATCAAGGCGTCGCAGAGAAGAGGCAAGTCGGAGAGCCGCTGGCGCAAAGGCGGTAGAACAATTTGGAAGACATTCAGCCGATAGAAGAGGTCTTCCCTAAGGTCGCCTTTTTTCAAAGCGTCGTCGATGTTCCGGTTGGTCGCGGCAATCACCCGCACATCCACTGAGATCTCACTTTTTCCGGCAAGCCGCCGAACGCGCGAATCTTCGAGAACACGCAAAAGCTTGGCCTGAGTGCCGGAGGGCATCTCGGCAAGCTCGTCGAGCAGCAACGTACCATGCTGAGCGAGTTCAAAACAACCCGCGCGCCGTTCGAGAGCACCCGTGAAGGCCCCTTTCTCATGCCCGAACAACTCGCTCTCCATCAAGGTTTCGGGCATGGCGGCGCAGTTGATCGCAACAAAGGGACCGCCGCGACGATTGCTGAGCTGGTGGATGGCGCGGGCGACCAATTCTTTGCCGGTTCCACTTTCGCCGGCAACTAAGACTGCTGCCTTGCTCGGTGCAACCTGCCGGATGATCGAGAATACCTGCTGCATCTGCGGCGAAGTCCCCACCATATCCACCAGCACACCCTGATAGGACAATTGGCGCTGCAGGCGCTCGGCCTCTTCGGCGAGCTGGCTTTGGGCGGTGGCGCGCTCCAGCAAAACGCGCAAGGCGGCGGGCTGTATCGGTTTTTCGAGAAACCAAAACGCGCCTAGATCGTGAATCGTCTGGATCGCCGTCTCGATATTCCCGAATGCGGTTAGTACGATGGCCGGCGGCATATTGCCATCGGATCCCAGCCGCTTCATCAGCTCGAAGCCGTCCATGCGCGGCATCATCAAATCGGTAACCAGCACGTGCACGGGAAGGACGGCCATCTTGTCCAGCGCTTCCTGCCCGTCGGCAGCGGTTTCCGCGGCGAACCCCCAGGACTGGATCATGCTGGCG
>JBAUUG010000376.1:0-7917 GCA_049582585.1 Bryobacteraceae bacterium
CAGACAACCCACCTGGGATACCCGCGTCAGACTGGTTGCGCAAACCAATGGGGGCGATCTCGTTCTAGCCGATACCCTCAGCCCGCTAAGAAATGGCTTCGGCGGGAACTCCGCGAACGTAGTGAAGGCGAGCAGCTACTGGGACTGGCTGCTCAGATTCGAGCCTCAACTCTTCTGGCCTGAGGACGAGATCTCCGACCGGCTCGCAAGCTTGCCGTACAATCCGCTGATCTCCATTATTCTGCCCACGTACAATACTCCTCCCTATTTCTTGCGGAGATGCCTTCAATCCGTTCTCGATCAGAAATATGCAAACTGGCAACTCTGCGCGGCAGACGATTGCTCTAGCGATGGAGGTGTGTTGACATACCTGAGAACGGTCGCGGATCGGGACGCGCGGATTAATATTAGCGAGGGAGCAAGTCACGGCGGCATCTCGAAGGCGTCGAACAGAGCTTTGGAAAATGCAAGCGGCGATTTTATCGTGCTGCTGGATCACGATGACGAGCTGCACGCTTTCGCTCTTCTGGAACTCGTCAGGCGCTTGAATCACGGGCAAAGCGCTTCGCTGATCTACTCTGATGAAGACAAGATTGATGTTTACGGCCGCCGCAGCCAACCTGCATTCAAACCCGGTTTCGACATGGACGTTCTTCTATCCTTCGACTACGTGGGGCATCTGATCGCGGTACGGCGCAGCGTGGTCATGGAGATCGGCGGATTTCGTCCAGTCTGCGACGGCTCACAGGACTGGGATTTGCTGGTTCGCGTGGTTGAGACGATTGGAAGCGCGGCTGTGTCACATATTCAAAAGCCGCTGTACCACTGGCGTATGCACCCCGAATCCACGGCTTTGAATATAGATGCAAAACCGTATGTGCGGCGCGCTTGGACGAGAGTGATCTCCGGCCATCTGGAACGGACCGGGAGGCAATTCACGGTCGAAAACGGAATGGCCGACGGTTTGACGCGCCTGCGGCCTCACGCAGGGCCGAAAAATCGCGTGGCTGTGTTCACTAGGATAGAGGACGGCGATTTTCAACGCGCCGCGATTGAAGTCAATATGGATAGGCGATGCACGGCCGTGTATCAGATCAACAGTTGCATCGTTCGCGAGATCTTCGAGGAACAGACTGCGAACGATACAGATTGTTCCCTAAGCAGTATCACGGAAATGAACGAAGATGTATTCGTTTTTATCAATCGCCCGCTAGAAACCATCAATCATTTTTTTTTCGATGAGCTCGCCGGGCAATCCCTGCGCGCCGATTGCGGGATAGTGACTGGCATCGCAACGGATATAGCAGGCAAGATCGTACATTCCGGATTTATACTGGGAGCCTCCGGCGAACTTGTTGACCCGTTCGCCGGATTAAATTACTCGGAACCCACTTACATGCATCAACTGAACGTTGTCCGATCCGTCGAAGCAATCTCGGACCACTTCTTCGCCGTGCGTCGCGAGCACTTAATCGCGGTTGGCGGGCTCGGCTCCATTTCTTCGGTGCAGATGCCCCGGCTTGTGCACGCGCTAATGAAGCATGCGAGAGGTCGCGGGATGAATATTCTAGTAACTCCGTTCGCTCTAGCCACCTTTGAAGACCCGGGCCGGCTGAGCGATCCCCAGCCCATGCACCACGACAATTCGCCCGACATCCAATTGAACCGAAATCTACTGGCCTTCGAAGATCTACGAGAAGTATCCAGAGGCAGGATTTAAGTTTCACCGCATGCGTTCGCCGGCGCAAACTAACGAAAACCCGGCAACCGCGCCTGGTTGGAGGCAGGCCTATTTGGATCTCCCCTCGCCTAACTTCATACCTCGGCTGTATGTGCCGATAAATCGGCGCTCGTGGTCCGGCCACCTAGCTTTTGCGGATGATCTCATATCCGCGCTCCGGCCACGCCTCATCGTGGAGCTTGGAACGCACTACGGAGAGTCCTACTTCGGGTTCTGTCAAAGCATCGCCGAGAACGGGTTGGATTGTCTAAGCTATGCGGTCGACCATTGGTTGGGAGAGCAGCAGGCCGGTTTTTACGGCGAGGAAGTTTTTCAAGAGGTTGAGCAATATAACGACGCGCATTATCGCGCATTCTCCTACCTCCTACGTACCACCTTCGATGAAGCCGTCAAACAGTTTGCAGACGAAAGCATCGACATGCTTCACATCGACGGATTGCACACATATGAAGCCTGCAAGCACGATTTTGAGACTTGGCTGCCAAAAATCAAACCGGGCGGTATCATCCTTCTGCATGACGTAGCGGTCAGACGCACTGATTTCGGAGTGTGGAAAATGTGGGGCGAACTCGCGAGTCAGTTCACGGAGACTTTCGCGTTTCACCATTGGTGGGGTCTTGGAGTGCTGCGCAAGCCGGGGGACAGGTTGGCGCGTCCTCACCTGCTGGACCTGTTGTTTGATAGTCCGCCAGTTGTGCAGGAACGTATCCGTCGCCAGTATGCAATGTACGCTCTGTATCTGGAGAGTGCGCTCGGGCGAAAAGAAGAGAGGCCTCATAGCGTTGGTCCCGTTGCGCAGGTTCAGATTTATCCCTTCCGAGGAGGAGCGTACTCGGAGAGTGCAACCACGAAGCAGACTGTGGAGTTCGGCCGCTGGAGCACATTGGTCTTTGACTTTCCCGAAGGCGTGGGGACGGGACCGCTGCGCATCGATCCAGCGGATCGCCCCTGCACGATTGAGCTCGGTGAGATATCGATAACCGATCAGCGGTCCGGAGAATTGTTATGGAAGGCGCGGCATGTACCCGATCTGAGAGGCTTGACATTCCAGGGGACGGTCGTGGTTCTGCCCGATGAGCACCGATGTTTGCTGTTCAGCTATGGAGATGATCCGCAATTTCTGGTGCCTGCACTCCAGGAAGACCGCGAAGCCATTCGGGTGGAGATTTCGCTTCGGCTGGATCGTTCGCTGGACGCAGTATCGGGAGCGTTGAACACTCAGGCGCAGAAGCGCGAAGAAGAAGTGAAGCACGCGCGTGCGGCCGCAGAGGCGGAAAAGGCTGTTTTGCGCGCGGAGCTCAGGAATTCACAGGGCGAAAGAATGTCGCTCAGCGCTCAAATCGCGCAGATCGCCGCGGAAAGAAATCAGATACGAGCAGAGTTGAAGAGAGCTCAAGAGCTGATTGTTTCCTCGCGGTCGCAGCAGGCTGAACTGGAACACGAGCGAGCAATCCGCGTGTCCATTCAGGAGTCCCGATCCTGGCGCCTCAGTGCTCCCTTCAGGGCATTCATGCATGCTGTGAGGAAGAAGTCCTGAATCAGATTTCAATCTTGATACCGGCCTATGGCGCTTCAGATTGCCTTCGAGCTTGCCTCAATAGCTTGCTAGAATACGCCCCGGCCGACTGCACCGTATATGTGCTCGACGACGCCACGCCGGACGGCAGTATTCTAACGGCGTGCAACTCCGTGCCGAGGGAGAGGCTTCAGTTGCATTACCTGCGGAGCGACGTAAACCGCGGCTTCGTTCAGACTTCCAATTGGGGCGTTCGCGAAATTCAAAGCAGTGAAGAAGATATTCTCCTGCTCAATTCCGATACCGAGGTAACCGCCGGTTCCATACAAGAAATGCAGGCTGTATTGGAACTGCACGAGAAACATGCGGTTGTAACTCCGCGAAGCAACAACGCCAGCATCTACTCAGTTCCGTGGAACGGAGACCGGCTCGATCCCGCCGAGTCGTTCGATATATGGAAACGCATCCGAACCCTCTCGCCTCGGTATCACGTTATGCCTACGGCGGTGGGCTTTTGCATGTTAATCAGAAGGGAGGCCGTCAATCAATTTGGCCTCTTTGATGAGATCTACGGCCTCGGTTATAACGAGGAGAACGATTTTGTATGCCGGATCAACCGGTACGGATATTCAGCCGTTGCGGCAAACTGGGCGTTCGTTTTCCACTACGGGTGCGCATCGTTCGGATCAAAGCGCGATCAGCTGGAAGCAACTAATCGAAAGCTTCTCGACGAGCGGTATCCCGAATACGAGCGCTCCATTTCGGACTACGCGCACTTCCATGTCGATCCGGTAGAGAACTTCGCCATATTGTTCGCGCCGCACCGGCCAAGAATCTTGTTCGATCTTTTCCACTTGGCCCCGCGACGCTGCGATCTATCCGATTTTGCATTGAACTTGCTGCGGGAAATTTCGCGGTTAATGGAGAACGACACTGACTTGTACATCGGAATGGGCGATTCGCAGGCGTTCTTCGCTAACGAGCTGCGCGGGTATCGCATCTACGATGACCATCCAAACTCGTCCATGCTCTTCGACTTAGTATTCAAGCCAAGCGGGATCTCTTTTTTGTCGGAATTTCAGCGGATGAACCGCGTTTCGCCTCGTGTGACATTTACGCTTCTCGATGTCACCGGGGCGCGATGCCAATACCTCTACCCCGCCGATCGGCGGATGACGATCCGCAGGACCGCCGAGCTTGCCGATTGCGTGTTCACCATCAGTGATTTCTCCCGCCGTGATTTTGCCGCGTTTTATGGGTCAGACCTTCCCATGCGCGTCATTTATCCCGGAACGAATCTATATGCTACTGAGGCAGAATCGCGTGGGGGCGAGTACGTGCTTGTCATCGGCAATGGATATGCGCACGACGGCGTGTCGGAAGCAGTGCAGCACTTGAACGGACAGTTTTCGGTTGTAACATGGCCCAACCGGGAGGATCTCAGCGCGCGGGAGATGCGCGATCTCCTGCTGGGGGCCAACGTCGTGGTTTACCCCAGCCACCAGGAAGACTTCGGATTGCGCGTGATTGATTCTCTCGGTTTGGGCAAACCGGTTGTCGTTCTGGATAACGCGATCAATCGCGAGATCGCTGGAGTGACGCATGATACAAATCTGCACCGCATCAGCTCTCTCGAGTGCTTGCAAGCGACCGTTCAGAGCCTGTTCGATACTCCTCCGGCCCCTCCTCCATCGCCTCCACGCAGGTGGCGCGCGGCCGCTGAGGAGTATGCGGCAGCTTTTCGGGCGATCCTAAGCCGCGATATCGATGTTACAAAGCTTCGTGATCGCTGGGAGACGCTGCGGATGCTCGAGTTGCTGAACAGGGTGTAAGTTGAATGAATATCTTGGCCAGAAAATGGCCGAGCGGGCAAAGTTTACCGTTGCCACACGCGAACCCAGTCGACCGTGAGAGTCAAACTTTGAGCGGTGACGCCGGTCAAATCGCCGGATTTCCAATTTGATCCTTCTTGCATGCCTATAACAATCGAGTAATCCTGTTTGTCAAAGATCTCGTAAGTCGGTTCAGAGTGTAGCGGAACACCATCAAAATACCAGGTCACGCGGCCCGGCGCCCAAAGGAGACCATAGGTGTGATAGCTCGCGAGATCGGTGTTAGAGGGGATCGAGAACCGGTTTCTAGCGGAACTGCTCGCGAGTTCCAGGGAGCCGCTCCAGCGATGAATGGTTCCGAAGAGAGTATGGGGTTGGCTGCCCTGCCCTTCAAAGATGTCGATCTCGCCTGATTCGTGCGGAGTGCCGTCCAGCACGGGCGGCACAGGTATGAGCCAGAATGCAGGCCATGCTCCTTCCAGCGGTTTCCACTTCATGCGCGCTTCGAAATACCCATAGCGCCAAGCGTGGTAGTTCGGGTTGTTTCGAGAAAAGGTAGAAATGCTGGAATCCGGCGATTGCTGGCCCCGCTTCCAGCGTAGGGATAGCGCCGAATCGGCAACCTCGAACCGGTCGACCGGGGCGTGCAGATGACTGAACCACACGCCTTCGTACCACTTATGCGGTTTCGAAGCCGTGAGGCCGTCCACGGTACCAAGATCGAGGGTATCGAACTCGTCGAAGAAGACGAGACGATAATTCCGGAGTTCGATGGGCGGCTTAGCAGGAGCCGATTGCGCTGTCAAACCAGCGACCCAGCCCAGAGTCACAGCGACGCCTACGTGCAGCGGATAGAGGCGCACAAAGGCATAGCTGCTTTTCCAAAGCGCCGGGAATTCTTCGAGCATAGGTAGCCAGTATTTTTGCGGGCCGGGAATAAGCGGTTTGAAATTGTCTTGGCCGAATACACAGGCTAACAGGGAAATTACAAACTCGGACGCTAAGTTTTAGTACTACCGTGCCTTTGATTGAGATACCTTTTCATGGTTATCTAGAAAAAACGGCTATCTAGAAATCACCTGAAGCGCGCTTATTTCTGGTGTGTTTGCCGGGAAAGGCGCGAAGTTTCGGAAATCGGAGGAAAAGTGTCGTTTCTTGTGGGAGGCGGCATGAGCGCCGCGCAAAGCGATGGCCTGGGCGGGCTAATGCCAGATCGGCAGAGCCGATGCGCGATGTATTGGGTTGCGGCGTCGGCAATCAGTGCACTCGTACACACGCAAGTCGCCGCTTTTGATTGTCTTCCGGTCAACTCCGCAGCCGGATATATAACGGTCGGTCTTTCAACGACGTTGGGGAGTTATTGATGCACCCCACCGAAGCAGAGCCGGGAATCTCAAAAGTTGTTAGCCGGCGGCACACTTCACTTGGGCGCCGGTGGACTGCAGAACGTATTGTGGCGGGACCGGATTGGGCGCTTCAGGCGGGGGTTGATACGGTCGGGCGTGAAGCTTGCGTACCCAAAAGGTTGGTGGATCTTTTTGGAACCGTTGCCTTAGGGTTTCTCGCTTCGCCGGTCATCGTAATAGCGGCGCTAAGCATCCGGTTGAGTTCGAAGGGACCGATCTTGTATAAGCAGGCGCGCATTGGAAGAGGAAGCCGTACATTTACCGCGCTGAAATTCCGGACTATGTGGATGAATGCGGACGAGGGGTTGAATGATCATTTGACAAAAGACCCATCGCTTCGTCAGCAATGGCAAAGCCTTAACAAGCTAAAGAATGATCCTCGTGTCACTCCAATAGGCATGTTCTTGAGGCGATTCAGTCTGGATGAACTGCCGCAGCTCTGGAACATATGGATTGGGGACATGAGTCTGGTCGGGCCGCGGCCCATAGTGGAAACCGAAATTGAGAAATACGGCCAGGATTACGCGGCTTACGAGCGCGTGCGGCCTGGTCTGACAGGCTTGTGGCAGGTATCGGGCCGCAATGACACCACCTATCAGCAACGGGTGGATTACGACTCCTATTACGTTCAAAACTGGTCGCTTTGGCTTGACGCGAAGATTCTCGCCAGAACGGTTCGCGCGGTGATTTCAGGAGTGGGGGCTTATTAAATGACCGGCGGCATTGGACAGGGCGCGCTCGTCATCTCACTCGACTTTGAGCTTCACTGGGGCGTGCGAGATCACAGACCGCTCGACGGTGTGGAGCGTAAGCGCCTGTTGGCGGCGCGTGCTGTAGTGCCGCGGATATTGGGCGCTTTCCGCGAGCATGACGTACGTGCTACATGGGCTACCGTCGGATTGT
Organism: Bryobacteraceae bacterium; assembly: GCA_049582585.1. GTDB lineage: Bacteria > Acidobacteriota > Terriglobia > Bryobacterales > Bryobacteraceae > Bog-105. Next base: position 7,399 of record JBAUUG010000376.1, read on the forward strand.
TGTTTGCGCGCTCGCGTGATGAAGCGCAAGAATGCAGGCCACGGTGTGTCCCGAAATATGATCAAACTGAGCTTGATCCCTATCGTGAGATGCTGGGGCGCGACGAATCGGACGATCCTTTTCATTTTGCGCCGTCACTGATTCAGGAAGTGGCCCGGCAGGCTGGCCAAGAAGTAGCATCTCATTCTTATTCTCACTACTACCCGCTTGAAACTGGGCAGGGCGGGACCGAGTTCAATTCCGATTTGAGGAGCGCCAAGCTCATCGCAGAAAACTCGGGATACCGCCTGAGATCGTACGTGTTTCCGCGAAACCAGGTTTGTCGCAGCTATCTGCCGATGCTAAGCCAAGCCGGATTCGATTCTTATCGCGGTACCGAACCGGTAGCGACTAAAGCTCCAGGTACGTTCCGTGAACAACGCCGCCCCTGGAAGCGGGCCTTGCGTCTCATGGATGCCTACCGGAATTTGAACGGGATGCAAACTGTCGAATGGCCCGGAGCCGATAGCCCCGTTACTG
>JBAUUG010000377.1:0-5957 GCA_049582585.1 Bryobacteraceae bacterium
AGCGAAGCGGAGTGAGTCGCACGGAGCCAAGCTGCTTTCGTTTCCAGCTCTCCAGAAACAGAGAGACTTCGGCTTCCCGAAAGCGAAAGATGCTTTGCATGGGGTCGCCCACCAGGAATAGCGTGTGCCCATCTCCCTCAGACCATTGGCCGGTGAGAGTCTCGATGAGCTCGTATTGGGCCAGTGACGTGTCTTGAAACTCATCCACTAATAGATGCTCGATCTGATAATCCAGCCGGTAGAGAAGATCACTGGGCTGCTCGGACGTGCCGAGCGCTCGGATAGCGGCACGCGTCACTTCCGTAAAATCGACTTGAGTCTCCCCACGGAACACTTCGATCAATGCCTCGTGCGCTCGGCGCAGCAGCTCGCAGAAAGCGCCGATCAATCCGTCCGCCGCGCCTGAGAAGTGCCATTGATCGCGTTTCTGCAACATGCGGGCGATCTGTCCTTCGAGAGCCCGGAGATCGCCGTCGAAGTGCTGTGAAACGATGCGCAACAGATCCTTCTCGGCTGCGTCGCCTTCCGCCAAGTCACGCAAGGCGCGTCTCGCCGCCATCGTGTACAACTCGCTTGCATTCTCGATGACGCGCGTTATGCCTCCGAAAGCGGAGCTGACCGGCATTTGGCGGGTGAGCATGGCACATAGCGAATCGATGGTTTGGATCTGGAGACGGCCTGGATCCGAGACTAAATTCCAGGATTTCTTGCGATCCTGCTCAAGAGCTGCGAGCGCCAGCTCTCGGGTGCGCCGTTCATAATCGTTCTCGGCCAGGACTTGGCTGCCGGCATCGGCGAGGGCGCCGCAGATGCGCTCCATCAGCTCCGCGGCTGCTTTCCGGGTGAAGGTCATGGCGACGATCGATTCAGGACGCTCGACAGCGGCTAACAGCCGCAGATAACGCTGCACCAGAAGACCTGTCTTCCCGGATCCCGCAGGCGCTTCGACGACGAACGATTGCGAGGGGTCGAGCGCTTGCTCGCGCTCATTCCGATCGCGCGTCACTCTTCATCCTGTTCTCCCTGTGGGCCCTCATTTACGCGGCACAGCGGGGCGAGGCAACAGTACGTGCAGGCGCCCCTGACCCGGTCGACGGCTGCGTTTCCCGCCACAAACTCTTGTGCCAGCCGTTCTACCTCCTGTCGCGATTCGTCGAGGAACGCATCCCAGTCTTTGACCAGCTCCGCCGATTTCGAGGTAAAGTGCCGCTGGCGCGAGAACCCCACTGCGCGCAGATCCCGAGCTTTGATTTCGCCGAAGAAAACTCCCTCTACCTCGGTCCCCACTGCCGCCGCGTAAACCAGCAGTTGCGGCTCTACCGGACGGGGGCACTCCAATTTGCGGCGAGACTGTTTGCCGCTCTTGTAATCGATCAGAATCAGCTTGCCATTCTTCAGGCGATCGATGCGATCCACGCGCAGATGCAAGCGCAATCCGGCGAGAGAGAAGTCGCGCTCGTCCTCGACACTCTCGACTGTGAAAGATTGCTTCCGGGTGCGCTCAAACTGCAGCCAATCGAGGACCAGAGCTTCCAGGCGGTCACGCTCCATGGCCGCGGCGAGCTTGTCAAACGGACTGGAATCGCGATCTCGGACAGCCTCTTCGACGGCCGCGCGAACCAGTGTCTGAAGCTCCTCAAGCGGCATGGAAATGAGCTGCTCCTGAGTTCTGATTACGGGCCAGATCTTCTCGAGCGCTTTGTGAACGAAGCCGCCACGATCCCGGCTGTCAATGCCCAGGCACGCATCGTCCAAGGATGCCGCGTTGAGGCGATATTCCGCGAACGCACGAAACGAGCAGAGAGATTGGCATTTGATGACGCCTGCTCCACCGCGTGTCTCCCCGTTGTCCCGATATGGTGGCGCGTTGGTGTCCTCAATCTCGTTCAGAGTTGCGGGAGTGTAGGATTGGCGCGCTGAATTTCCTTTCCAGCCGGGGAATTCGATGGGCGCTTTTGTGACGAATGGCTCGGCAACACCCGACAGGCGGCCGGAGTGCGTTCCAAACACAACCGGCGCCGCTTGAAACAAGGCGCGCGTGAGGCGCTCCTTTTCGCCCGCGATGCTCTGACCCGATGCGCCTGGCACTCCCTGCGCGCGTTGTAACTTCAACGGCACGAGGGGAGAGGCATCAAGCAGTTTCGGCCAGGTCTCGCTTCCCAGGCCGGTAACGAAAGCGCAATCGAATTCAAGGCCAGGCGCATCGGAAGCATCGAGAATTTGAATGGGCGACGGCCAGTCGCCTCGCTGTAGATTGCCTTTAGAGAGCAATCGCCGCAAATGAGATAACGCGATTTCGAAAGACACTGGCGGGGAGACCAGGCCGAGCGCAGCCAATCCGGAAAGCGCGTTTTTCCAGGCGTCCACGACAGCTTGTTCTTGCAGGGTAAGCTCAAGATCCCCCGGCCATCCCATTGCTTCAAGCAGATCGCCCATGAAGTTGCTCCAGGCGGCCGGTTCGAGCCACCGGGATTTTCCTTTGGGTGCTGAGGGAATGTCTTGAAGAAGCCGGGCCAGAACCGGGCATTCCCACGCGGCCAATGCGAGGTCATGTAAAGTCACCTCAAGCTGCCGCCTCTTTCGCAAATTTAAGTCGGCGAGGGCGCGCCGGCCGCGCTCAGCCGCGGCGCCCTTGATGAAGGAGCAGCGCAGAATCGCGCACGCATCTTCTACATCAATGCGGAATCGAGCGAGCTTCAGAACCAGCAATGCGCTTGCTACCAAGGGATGATTTTCGAGCGGGGCGGCGGCATTGATGTGGAACACGCATTCGTCGCCAGGAGTAGAGGACGGATACAGAATGCGTTCAAAGGCGCGCTCGACGACTGCGCGATGCGTTAATAGGTCCGGGACAAAGATGCCGATCGACCTGCCCGGCTGCTGTTCAAACATTGCGCGCGCCCAGCGAGCGGCATGTTCGAGCTCCTGGTTGAAATCATCGCAGGCTTTGACGGGAGCGGGTGCGGCTGATCTGGATTCGAAGCTTATAGAGCTTGCAAGCGAGTCGAAAGCCTGTTTTACACATTGTAAGGCCGGCAATGACGTGAACCCCACGAATACAGCGGGCCCGGGCGCGCATAAACTCTTGGCAATCCAGAGCGGAAGCAGGCCCCAAATATCGGAGCGCGTAATCCATCCCTCTTCGCGGCATCTTTGGCTGAAGATCTTGCGCCAGAGGAGGAATTGTTGCGCGTCCTGATGGTCATTCCAGAGATCGCTTTCGAGTGGAATGCGCCATTCCGCTATCGTCTTCGAAGCGCGTCTGGCAAGGAGCGCTGCAGCATTCACGTCGAAGAGCTCGGGTTGCTCCTGTTCGATGATGTGCTGCCAAAGAACCAGCTCCTGGGAGGTCGAAAGGAGAGTAGGCACTCCGTGACCGCGATATCGCGCCTCCTGCCAGCAGATTGTGAGCCATGCGCCGATGCTGTAGATGGGAGGCCGCTCCCAGCTTTCCAGATGCTGCTCGAGGCGCGACGCGGAGAACTGCTGAAGCGCGGCTGCCGCCAAAACGGGAGACGGCGTGACGATGGTGGCCCGCTTCTCCAACCAGGAGGAGAAGCCTGCACAGGCGAGGCGCATGGAAGGGGTACGACTCTATTATCTGTGAGGAGAACTTCGGTAGTGGCCGGTTTCCGGGTTGACCGTGATCCGCCCGGAACCCTGTCGATGAGTGACTTGGCGATAATGCGCTTATTGACGAAGCGCACGAGATCGCAGCACCGATGAATCGTGGGTTGAGATGCAGTTGCATCGCGTGCAGTAACCTCCATTAGAACTCCACCGCGCTGTCGAATTCCCTCCACAGAAAATTGACGATCTCTGAGCTATTTCGACACAGCCTCCGCGGGAATCCAACCACTTGGAATATTCTCATGGCGCTTTGTAAATTCTGAAAAGGCGACGAGCACCGTATATTCCTTCGGTTCTCCTTCGCCAGATGGTGTGCTTCCGCGACGATGTGAAAAGCATAATTGAACCTTCCAAGTTGATCGGCACATCCCAAGCGTAAAAAGACATTCCCGATTGGGTTTTGTCAACACACAGGCGTTTCGACATTGAAGGTAGTTCGGGGCTCTCGCACCTTAACGCGTAACGAAGCAAAGTCGCGCCGCCAGGATTTAGTTGGCTGGAGCCGCCATCGGACCCGTTGGCCAAACTTTCGCGGCGCGGGGTTTTCACAAAAGTGCCGCGCCGGATCGTTAATACCGTTCCCCACACTCGCCATAACGCCGTTGATTGACGCCCGATCATTGAATTTCCCATACGTATCGACATCGTAAATATAGCGCTTTAGGTTTGCCTTTTGTTCCGGCGATATCGGCCATCCACATGCATCGGCAGCTTGCGATACATAAACTGCCGTGATTACTTCCTCATTGAATTCGCGTGTGGATTTCATGGTGGTGATGGCCGAGGGAATTTTCTTCATCTGGATGGGCGGCAGGCTGTGATCATCGTACAGCGTGCCAAGAGGCTGGTAGAGCGTGCCAAGTGTTTGGGTCCTCTCTGGTCTCAGCACGGTGACGCGAGCGATGGTCCCGTCGTAAGCAAATTCGCTTGCCTTCGCCGACTTGCCGCCCGGCTTGAGGCGAAGGTCGACGCCCAGAACAATATTGCGTTGTGCGGAACCAACACTTTCGATGTACTTGCGGGCATCGCCCTCACTCATCGCCAATTCGCTGAAGGTCATGGATGGGATTGAGACGGAATAACCCGTTGGAAGCAATGTCGCCGCTCGGGAGGCCAGTAAGGTGTTATAGGCAACCGGGCAGGATGTCTTGAGTGACCCGCGATCAGCCACAATCTGTTGAGTCCCTGCGAGGTCAATTGTCTTGCTCTTGTCGCTCACTATAATCGGGAACACCTTCCCGCTGATCTCAAATTCTCCCAGGGTGAGCGTTCTGGGAATCGGGGCATTTCCGGCTGCGCGGTGTCCCCACAACACCCATGCTTGATCGCCAGTTGACGCGGTGATCCTATCCCCGCCAAACATCACGATCCCCGCAGTATCGGGCAGCCCGGCAAGGATCTCTGCCGCTCTGCCGCCATAAAAACTGGCCAGCGCGGGATAATCCAACTCGTTTTGAAGCGCCCGCTCAACAGTGGAATCGTTGCAGTTGTTCAGCGCGATGAAGTACTGCATGACAGGCTTTTCTTGGAGCAGATTTGGATGGACGCGTATGAAATTCAGGTCGAGGTGGACCGTACCGTTATTGAGCTGCTCAAGTTCACTCGGTTGAAGTATGCCATGTCCTTGCTGTCCGGTTGCTGGCCCCGGAACTGTCGACTGCGGTACCGGCGACGCTGGCTGGCGAAAACCGCCCGCCGGTTGGGAAGCTCCGCCGGCGCTCGCCGGTCCAGCCTCCATCATGGTTTTGATCAAAGCGTTGCTGGCCTTGGCATTCTTGAGACGAATCATGTCGTCGGTACTCAGATTAAATAATTCTCCGCTTTGGCGGATTTTCTCGACGATGATATCTTCGGAAATCCCGGCCTTGAGCATCCCCACAATTCCGTCAACAGTTAACCCTCCGGCCGGCTGCCGGGCCGCACTATTCGAACCTTCATCAGCCCGAACCGGAGTGTTCACCTTTCCTTCAGAGTATTTCTTGTATGCCGCTCTAACTTTGTCTTCGTAGGCTGGCACAACGGCAAATACAGGCTCGGAATTTGGCGGGACGACGATCGTCCCGAGGGTTTTGCCGGTGGCGACGTCAGTGACCTGAATGCTAATACGGATGCGGTGGAATTTGAGCCCGTCGACCACGGCGTCGGGCGTTTCGCCACCGGACGCGCCGCGGCCTCTTTGTGCAAAAGCGGCTACCGAAAGAACGACCGCAGCGGCGATCAAAAAGAAAATCAATTCGATCCGTCTCAAGCGAAGTTCCCCTTGGATTTGATTTGGGACATCTGCCATCTGCCACCGAGAGCGTCTCCGCCGGTTGTAAGTTATATTC
>JBAUUG010000378.1:0-5357 GCA_049582585.1 Bryobacteraceae bacterium
CTCCTGGAGTTTTCTTGGAACAAGCCGGGCGGCGATGTTACTCTTTACTTTTTCGCTGTAATCGAAGAGATCCGGAAGGCGCACGCGATAGCGAAGGAGCAGCTTGGTTGCCCGGGCGTCAAGGAGGGTGAAACTGTTTCGCGGAAAAAGTACAGGCATGCGATCCAGCAGGCCTTCATAGAGCACCTGCGCCTGCGCCATATATGCGATTTCCGATGGACCGCCCACATAGCTTACGGTCGGCACCAAAAAATCCTGCATGACAGGCCGCAATAGCGCGTTGGGCGAGAGGCGCTCACCCAGGCTTTCGAGCTCGCCTGCGCTGTAGGAGCGATCTCTCGTGAAAAATCGGCCCTCTTTCCAGCGGATTGGAATTCGCTTTCCTTCTTCGATGAGAAAGAGCAACGAAGTATCGTCGTCGATGTGTACCTGAGCATGATAGCCATGCGCGAGGAGATCACGGTTACGCCGACGCAGGGCTGCGACCAACTCCGGAGCGCGGTGGACGACTTCGGTGAGAAAAGGAGCAGCGATCTGCCGAATAGCAGGGGCTAAAGGATCGAGGTACAGCAGGCCCAAATCCTTCAGAATGCCTTGCAGGAAGGTTTTGAAAGCCGAACCGAAAGTTGCATCGGGAGGATAGGCTGCTTCAATCCGCTTGATAACCTCGTCAGCGAAGGGCAGCGCGCCAAGGGCCTGGCGCAATTCCGCCAAAGGCATGTTGCCGACGTTCACATCGCCAACGGGGCCGCCGTTCGCGACTTGGTTGGTTACCGCGATCTTTGCCGGCGTGACTTCGTGATTAAACACCCAGGCGTGGTCCACCTCGGCGAGATCGTGGTCTTCCGTGGCGAGCCAGAATATAGGGACTGCCGGAATCCCTTGCTCATTTAAGTGCTGCGCCAGCCTCACCGCAGTCAGCGCCTTGAAGACTGTGTAGGCCGGCCCGGAGAGAAGGCCGACCTGCTGGCCCGTTACTACCGCCACGGTCCCAGGGCCGGACAGTTTCGAGAGCGCGGCAGAATCGCCATTCTGCTCCCGGAGAGCCGCAACAATGCCGGCGCGGCGGGAGGCAGGGTACTCTATGTCGCCGAGCGCCTCGGTCAGCGCTGCAGAATCAGAGAAGTGGGAAGGATAGAAGGGGCGCACCCTGTCGAAATCGTATAGGTAATCACCGAACAGCTTGGTCGTGCCGGGAATGAGGGTTTGGCGGACACACGACGACTCCATAGGTTGGCTACGCAGTTACCAGATGACACATAGCAGCTTAAAGTTACCAAACTTTGCGGCGCCTGAGTAGACAATATAGACAGGCAATGGAAGAGCAAGAATTTACAACGCGGGCGGACGCTGCATTGGATGCCCTGTACAGGAAGCTTTCGGCTGCGGCGGATCGCTACGGGTTCGAGCCTGATTTCAACTCGGGCGCGCTTTCGATCGAATTCGAAGAGCCGAAGGCGAGGTTTGTAGTCAGCCCAAACACGCCGGTGCGCCAGATCTGGGTTTCGGCCCACTCGAAAAGCTTCAAGCTCGACTGGAATCCGGACCGCAAGACGTTCGTGCTGCCCGAAACGAGTAAAACGCTGGACGAATTGATCGGCTCGGCGATCGGACAGCAATTGGGCGAAGAGGTCAGGTTGTAAGCGTAGTGCCGGGCGTTTACATCTCGTATCCTTTCTGCGCGCAGAAGTGCAGCTTTTGTAATTTCGCGTCCGGCGTGTCTCCGATGGAAACGCGAGCGCGATACGAGCGAGTGCTTCTCGATGAGATGAGGCGACACGAGTGGAAGTGGATTCCGGAGACGGTTTACCTGGGCGGCGGGACGCCGAGTTTAATGCGTTTGGAATTGCTGGGTGAACTGATGAGAATGATTCCGCGCCAGGGGCTGCCGGAGGTGACGATCGAGTGCGCGCCGGGAAGTTTCAAGCGGGAGACTGCGCGGGCGTGGCCGCAAGCCGGCGTGAATCGCGTGAGCCTGGGAGTGCAGTCATTTGTGACGGCCGAATTGCGCAGTACTGGCCGGCGGCATACCGCCGCGACGGTGGTACGCGACATTGAAATGCTGCGGGAGGCGGGGATTCAGAACATCAATATCGATCTAATCGCGGGACTCCCGGAGCAGACTACGGCATCCTGGGAATGCTCGCTGCATTGGATCGAACGACTGCAGCCAACGCATGTCTCGGTATACATCTTCGAGGTGGATGAAGATAGCCGGTTGGGCGAAGAGATTTTGAGCGGCGGCGGCCGTTACGGAGCCAAAAACCTTCCGAGCGACGATATGACAGCGGGATTTTACGAGACAGCTGTAGAGCGGCTGGCCAGCCTAGGGCTTGCGCGTTATGAGATTTCGAATTTCGCAAGAGAAGGATGGGAATCCCGGCACAATTTGAAGTACTGGCATCTCGAGCCGTATATCGGATTCGGGCTGGACGCGCACTCCTTCGATGGCAAACGGAGATGGAGCAACCCCGACACGCTCGATGCGTATGTAGCCCAAAATGGAGCCGCGATGGGCAGCGAGCTGCGAGCGGCTAGCGATCATTTCGAGGAACACTTCTTCGTCGGCCTCCGACTGACGAGCGGGATCGAGCCGCAACCGGAAGAATGGCTAAGGTTCGCACAGCCAATCGAGAAATGGCTAGAGGCGGGCATGCTGGAACGCAGCGGTAGCCGGCTGCGGCTTTCCGACCGCGGGGTTCTAATCTCGAACGAAATCTTTCAGGATTTTATCCAGTGATCGACCTTCGCAGCGACACGGTCACTAAGCCGACTGAGAAAATGCGCGCGGCGATGGCGAGCGCTGAAGTTGGAGACGACGTTTACGGGGAAGATCCGACTGTAAACCGCTTGGAAGCGCGGGCCGCGGAAATTTTCGGCAAGGAAGCTGGATTGTTCGTGCCCACGGGAACCATGGGGAACACGATCGCGATTAAAATGCACACGAATCACGGCGAGGAGGTAGCCTGCGAAGCGCGATCGCACATTGTGGATTGGGAGCTCTCGATGATGGCCTGGTTCTCGGGCTGTCTGGCGCGGACCATCGCCGCTGAGGATGGCGTATTGAGCTGGAAGCAAATTGCGGCCGCGCTCCGGCCGAAGGGCCCGCACAACGCGCCGACAACCCTGATTTCGCTCGAGGACACGCACAATATGGCAGGTGGAACCGTGTATCCGCTCGAGACAATCGAAGAAATATGCGCGGAAGCGCACGAGCGCGGATTGAAGGTCCATCTGGATGGCGCGCGCATCTTCAATGCGTCTGTTGCGACAGATACGCCCGTGTCGCAGATCGCACGCGATGTGGATTCGGTGATGTTCTGTCTTTCAAAGGGCCTCGGCGCGCCGGTCGGCTCACTTCTGGTGGGCAGGGCAGACGATCTCGAGAGAGGCCGTTTATACCGCAAGCGCTTAGGGGGTGGAATGCGGCAGGCAGGCGTGCTTGCTGCGGCGGGACTTATCGCCCTGAATGAATCTCCCGAGCGCCTGATGGAGGATCATTCGAACGCGCGCTACCTGGCCGAAAGGCTCGCGGACGTGCCCGGCATCGAGATTGACGCTTCGAGGGTGCAGACCAATATTGTCATTTTCGACATCTCCGCGTTGCACGTCTCTACCGCCGAGTTCAGCACGCAATTGAAATCGAAAGGCGTGCTTGCCAACGGCATTAACACGACTCACATGCGCATGGTTACGCACATGGATGTCAGCCACACAGACCGCGAGCGCGCCGCCGATACTGTAGCGGAAGTGGTGGCCCGGATCGGCGTTGCGACTGTCGCCGTTTGATACCATCTTTCGGTGCTCATACTCGCGGCTATACTTGCCGTTTTCGTCTACGGACTGATCGCGCCCGTACTGGGCGCCTTGCTTCCCTCGTACCAATTGACTGGACCGCAGGAAGGAAACCTGGCCCTATGCCAGGCTCTGGGCCTGATCGTGGCTTCTCTTTCGGCTGGACCGGTTATCGATCTGCGAGGAAATAAAGTAGGACTCGTCACTGGCCTGACGCTGATTATCGTCGCGCTCTTCTGGGCGCCTAACGCGAGTGGGTACGGCGTCCTGCTGTTCGTGTACTTCATTCTTGGAATCGGCGGAGGGATCGTAGTCACGGGCTCGAATTCGCTCGCGGGAGCTGTCGACCCGAGCCGTCGAGCCTCGGCCTTGAACTTAGTAAATCTTTTTTTCGGATTAGGCGGCATTCTTACCACCTACGCGGCAAGCGGCTTGCTCGAACCCAGGGTGCTTTGCTACGCCATCGGCACGCTCACCATCATCGCGCTGATCGTCAATGCCGTGGCGAAGATGCCGGGACCCGTCGGCCATTCCGCATTCAAGCCAGGTGATGTGCCGAAGCTGTTTTCGCAACCTGCTCTGCTGCTGCTCTGTCTCTTTCTGTTCTTGTATGTTGCTTGCGAAGTGGGTGTCTGGAACTGGCTGAAGAGATACCTCATTTCGACTCAGTTTGATGCGGCAACGGCGGGAGGGATCGTCAGCTATGGATTCGCTCTTGCCATTCTGGTTGGACGCGTGATTGTATCGAGAGTGCTGATTAGAATTCCGGCGCTGACCGTGACGCTGGTTGCCTCAATCCTAATGACCATAACGACGTTTATGATGCTGCAGGTGCACTCTCGGACGGGCGTAACCGTCGCCGTCTTCTGTGCTGGTCTTGCAATGGCGCCCATGTTCCCGACCATCCTTGCCATCACCGGCGACACTTTCAGCCGCGCTGCGGCAACAGCGTTGGGCATTGTAATCACTTGCGGCTGGATCGGGCTCGCGGTGAGCTCGCCAATTATAGGGGCAATGGCCGCCGGTAACAACTATGGAAGGGCGCTTCTGTTGCTTCCGTTGTTCTCGCTGGTCATGGTACTGGTCAACTTGGTACTGCGGCCGGTGCTGCGGCGGCATGTGCCGGCCTAGCATTTGCGCGCGATCTGGAATAGACTCATAACAACCGTTGGCTTTTAAGCCGGAGGAGGATCTTTATGGCATTTTGTCCGAATTGCGGGGCTCAGGTTCCGGGCAGTTTTTGCCCAAATTGCGGGACTGCTGTCGCGGGGGCAGGCGCAGGTTCCGGCCCAGCTGCGGGACCTGGCGTGGGTCCGACCACTGGCGCGGCTTATGTTCCGCCGCCACAGCCGGGAATTCAAGCCGCGGGCCTCACGCAGAATACGGCGAGCGCGCTATGCTACCTGTTCGGATTGGTCACTGGGATCGTTTTTTTAGTTCTTGCGCCCTATAACCAAAACAAGATCATCCGATTCCACGCGTTCCAGTCTATTTTTACGCATGTCGGAATTATTGTTGTGGGGATACTGTTCACGATCATCACTCACGGTCTGGGCATCTTC
>JBAUUG010000379.1:0-23455 GCA_049582585.1 Bryobacteraceae bacterium
CCTCCGGCAAGTTGTCCTGAAGAACGGTGGATTCATTCGGATCGCCGAACTTATTTTTTCCTGGAAGAACCGCTTCGTCCTTCAGCGTCGGATCTTCAAAAAGCGTCGGCACGGCGTCCAGGCGAAATCCCGCGACTCCCCTGTCCAACCAGAAACGCACGGCGTCGAACATCGCTTTTTCGACCTCCGGATTGCGCCAGTTCAGATCGGGCTGCTGGATATAAAAATAGTGATAGTAGGACTGTTTCGTCTTCGGATCGTATTGCCACGCGGAGTGTCCAAACGTAGAGAGCCAATTATTAGGCGGCTGCCCGGGACCCTGGCCATCGCGCCAGATATACCAGTCACGTTTCGGATTGGTCTTCGAGCTTGCCGATTCGATGAACCACGGATGCTTGTCCGAGGTGTGGTTCATGACCATATCCATGAGGATTCGAATGTTCCGCTTTTTTGCTTCTGCCAGCAGGCGATCAAAATCAGCCATGGTGCCGTACTGCGGATCGATCCCTTGATAGTTCGAAATATCGTAGCCGAAGTCGACCTGTGGAGAAGGGTAAATGGGCGTCAGCCAGATAGCGTCCACGCCGAGTTCCTTGAGGTGGTCAAGGCGGCGCGTGATTCCATTCAGATCGCCGATACCATCGCCGTTCGAATCCTGGAAGCTGCGGGGGTAGATTTCGTACACCACGGCGTGCTTCCACCAGACATCCTGCTGGGCGTCGCTTCCCTGCCCCACTGCGCTGTTTCCCGCAACGCTTAGAGTGAATACGAGAAACGCGAAGCTCCAGAGTTTTGCCTTCATGAACCCTCCTGGTCCGATTTGCTCAGACTGTATCACGATTAGACTCAGGTCATGTTTGCCGAGTAGTTTTTAGGAGCTTAAGTTCGTGTGCGCTTTGCGCGTGATACGGCAAAGTGACAACCCATCAACCGACGAGTGATTTGAGTTTGTGTTTCAGATGATGTGAAGCGGATTTATTGACGAAAAGCGGATTTGCCGGGATCACGACCAGAGTTCGAATCTAGGCGTCCTCGAGGCCTGTTTCTGGTCAACTTTTCCGGTAAAGTGATAGCCTATTCGAGATGCTGGCCCTCTCCACTCCGCTTGTCGCTATTTCGATTGCGTCCATCTACGACGATGGCCCGCTCCCAGATCGGATGGCGCTTTGCACGCCCGATACGAAGAAAGCCATTGAAGCTGCATCCGCCGATCTTGTTTCGCTTGGATTTGGGCTGCGTCTGAGTGATTTGTTCCGTTCTTATGAAATGCAAAAGCAAGCGCATGCCGATTATCTTCAGGGCCGAAAGGGCGCCTTTAGCCCGGCTCCGGGCGGCAGCATGCATGAAGCCGGTCGCGCGATGGACATCGATCTCTCTTCAATCGGTGTGCCGCTTTCAAAATTCTGGGAGATTGCCCACGCACGCGGATTTCTGCCAATCATTGACAAGCCCGACGCCTCGCGTTCCGAGTCTTGGCATTTCGACTGCCGGGGGAGTCACAGCTTCGTCTACGATTATGTGAAATCGGGCAAAGCTGGTACGGCACTTCCGCCTTACACACAGATGGCGCAAAGCTCCATTTTGGCGATTGGCGTCAATCTCGATTCTGTGCCTGCGCAAGATGTCGCTTACATTCAGTCCACACTGATTCGCTTAGGCTTTGACCCCGGGCGAATCGACGGGATAACTGGGGAGCGAACACGAGAAGCGGCGAAAGAAGCGGGCATTGACCTCGATTCTCCTTTCGAAACTCTCTCGAGGATGCTTCAGGCAACGTTTGCTTCTGAGTATCCAGATCAAATCCCGTGAAATACCAGGTAATCATCCGCACCGGGATAGACATCCGGAAAACGTCAAGAGATCGATGTTCCCGGAATCACGAATGGGCCGTTAAGGCTCCGCCATGATTCGGACCTGGCATTGCGAGATCACCAGAATGGCATTTCACTGGCGACTCGGGATGTTATTTCTGCGCGATACAGCGCTCAACGGCCCGCTACGCTCGAATAGCCGCAAACTTCCCAGTGTTTCTGGAGACTTCCGCGAACGGGCAACGATTTTCATCGGGCGCACTAAGCGTTGGTGCGGTCGGACCTTGAATGTGCTGGCTCTATCCCGGAGACTCTTGGGATGCACCTTAATTAGTATCGAGTGATTCCGCGTGTACAGCGCGAGGCCGTAAACGGCGTGGTACCTTGGCTCTCTAGGAGCGTCAGGTGAGAACACCAGGTGAGAAGCCTCAAATGATCCGCGAAGGCAAAGCTGCCACACGTTTGCGGGAATTCCGCGTTGAGCGCGGTTTAACAGGGACCCCAGCTGCAACATCCACGTACGCGGCGGCGATCCGGGAAAGAAATACGCAAATTGCTGCCTTGGATCCTGAGGCTCGGCAACCCAGATGGTCGCCGCTAGGACCGTTCTCGATCCCGCACGGCCAAACGTACGGATCGGCCCGACCCTCTGTTTCAGGTCGGATAAGCTGCCTTGCTGTTGATCCCGAGACACCTGGTCACATTATTGCCGGGTCCGCCGCAGGCGGCCTCTGGCAATCGAGGGATGACGGTGAGTCGTGGGGCCCTGTTTCAGCCATTTCTGGCGAGTTTCCCATGACGCTGGGGGCGATTGCTTTCGTCCCCGGACAAAGTCAGATTATCTACGCAGCAACTGGGGAAGGCAATTGGCTCAGCGACTACGGCGTTGGCCTGTGGAAGTCCACGGATGCGGGCGCAACCTGGTCCGCTGGTGCAGAGAGTCCTTTCGTGGGCCTCGGATTCTATGTATTGGCCATCGATCCTCTTGCTCCGAAACGAATGTTCGCCGCCACCACCGGTGGCCTTCACCAAAGCTTGGATAGTGGTACTACTTGGGCGCCTGTCCAAGTGGATACTGCGGTCCCATTGAACAGTCGTTGTTGGGATATCTCAATGCACCCTGCAGTAGCAGGAGATACCGGTTCGACAAGAGAATTGTTTGCAGCCATGCCGCAAGGCTTATATCGGTCACTGGACAGTGGCAGTACTTGGGCTTTTGTCTCTCTTGACGGTGCGCCGAAATCTTTCACGCGACTCGCGATATGTCATGACCGCTCGCGCGGCGATGTGGTTTATGCGTTCGGCCAAGATACATTCGGCTTCCCAGCGTTGTGGCGTCGTAACGCATTCGATGGCCGGTTCAACTCCGTTTTGTGCCCTAGAGGAATCGACTTGTCACAAGCCGATTACGACTGGTTTGCCGCAGCGTCACCGAGCAATCCTGACGTTGTTTATCTTGGAGCCATTGCGCTGTGGAAAGGGGAATTACGAGCGGACGGCACGTGGAAGTGGCTGAATATTTCCTCCCGCGAGCAGGGAGATTCGATACACGGGGATCAACATGCGATTGCATTTAGTCCGGAGGACGCGGAGACCATCTACGTCGGAAACGATGGCGGAATTTTTAAATCGCCTAACGGCGGCAGAGATTGGCAATCCTTGAATAAAGGCCTCTCCATCACGCATTTTGAATATGTTGCACAACATCCGGAGTTTGATGCCTGGTTATTAGGCGGAACGCAGGACAACGGCACACTTCGTTACGAAGGCGGCGACGTCTGGTATCAGGTTGCTGTCGGCGATGGGGGAGAGTGCGCGACGAACGACTCTTTCCCGTATACGGTTTATCACTGCTTTTACGGAATGAGCCTGGAGCGCTCCATAACTGGAGGCGGATACGGTTCCTGGAGTTCCATAGCTCCGCCGGTACCCGGTGATTACTCAGCCTTGTTCTATCCTCCCCTGGAGGTGAATGGAAATATAGTGGCCCTAGCCGGGAAAAGCTGTTACGTTTCTACGGATAGTGGCTCGACATTTAATGAACTGTCCCTTCCGGTGGATGCAGGCCGGGCGACGGCTCTCGCCATTGTTGGTCCGTTCAGGTTTTTCGTCGGTACTGAATCCGGCGACATATTCCAATTTGATTGGGTCGCGCTTAGCTGGACCAATCCGACAACGTTATCACAGCCAAGGGCCGGATTCATCAGCTCGATCCGAATCGATCCAAGTCGGCCAACGCGCCTTTGGGTCACATATTCCGATGTTCACGGTCCTACGATATATAGATCTGACGATGGAGGAAACCACTGGCAAGCTTATATTACCGGTTTGCCTATTGCGCCAGTGAACATCGTTGAAATGCACTCGTGGGACAGTAACATCATTTTTGCTGGTACCGATGTGGGCGTATGGCGATCGGCTGATGCTGGAGCCACTTGGATGGTCTTCAGCACTGGCCTTCCGAACGCAATAGTCGGTGATTTAGTGTTTCATCCCAAAATGCGCCTCCTTCGAGCCGCAACTCGTAGCCGTGGCGTCTGGGAGGTCGATCTCAGCGGACAGGCTGTGCCGGACCCGCAAATATATTTGCGTCACACGGTTGTGGATACCGGGCGCGATCCGTCTGTCACGGGTGCGGAAGATCCATTCGATCCAAACGGAAGCGCTGACTGGCGCGACTCGCCGGACATCTTGATTGATTCTGCGCCCTATCAAACTCCCTCGATCGCCGACGTTGACTTCGTAGCTTTCGAGGAAGCGCGCAGGGCAGGTGTTCATGCGGTTCATGGGTTAACTCGTGTTTTTGTTCAGGTTCATCAGCGCGGAACGGTTCCCGCTGCCAATGCTGTTGTATATCTCTATTTTGCTCATGCGATGGGGGATTCCTTGCCGCTTTTACCTTCGGGGTTTTGGGAAAACTTCCCGTCCACTGCAGTTCCTGCCGGATCCGCCTGGGATTGGATCGGCCCCGGCATGCCTGTCAACAATGTCCACAGGGATCGACCACAAATCTCCGCTTTCGAATGGGATGTCGCAGAAAGGTTTTCGCAAGATACCATTTGGCTCCTCGCTCTAGTAACTGCCGATAACGACAGGCTTAACACGACTGAACTGGATGTCTCAATCCTGGTTCCACAGCAAGCAAAGTGTGCACTAAAACGAATATCCCTTTCGCGATAGGAGATTGCAAGGTAGGAGTAGGAACCGCTTCGGGCCGCCCATACACTGGTAAATCCGGCGTTACTCAGGTTTGCGGAGCGATCCAGCTCTGCGGCGGACTCAGCGCCCGATGGATGACTACCCTTGCTGACGGCGCGAACTGTCGAACCGTTGCAGGGAGAGTCTCCGACTGGAACAGGCTTACCTCCAGAGGTTGGTGCCGTTAGCTGACTGAAATTACAATGATTACAAAGGCTGGGCAGCCATTTCAGCCCACCAAAGCTGGCTTCTGGAGCGTTTGCGAAAGGCGAATACGAGCCCCATGCCCCGACCTGGCGGGCAGTCAACAGGTGCTTCGATTCATGGCGGAAACCCTAATTGGGCGACGAAGCATACCTCCTCTACTTTGTCATAGCGCTAGCCGGGCACTGCTTTCTTCAGCCCGACCCTGTTTTCTTACTTTGGGCAGTCGAGAGCTTTCCAAGTTCGTCGGAAATTCCGCCGACAACGCGCCCTGCCACCTTGTTGACCTCATTCAGGAGATCATAAAGTTTACTGACCTCCGTGCCGAGAGGGCCCAACGCCCACGGTCCAGTACCTCCGATATCTTGATCAATGCTATCTGTGTCAGCATCGATGACCTCGAGGAAAGTAGACTTTGTGAATACATCTGAAATGCCTTTTACGGCCTTTTTTGTCTCGTTGTCGCTGATCTTACCTAGGTTCTTCTTTACGGCCCTCCACGACTTCCGGATCGTCAACTGATCAGCGGGGCTCAGATTTCCAGCTTTGTTCGCTTCCAGGACCGCCCTTATGCTGACGATGCCGTCCTCAGCCGGGAGACAGTACTCAAGTAAAGTCGCAATGAGCTGTAATTCGTCACTTACAGACCTCAATGCAGCGCCAGATGCGCTCTTTTCGTCTGCCACGGCATCTTTAGCTTCTTTCTTTGTTTTCTTCTCTCTCTCGCTCCCGGGAAATATCGCCTTGACGATCTTGTCAATTACCGGAATGGCAGCGGTTAGAGCGCCAGCAAAAGCAGCCACGTGAAAGCCTCCTTAGACCTAAGCCTGGATTTCGATGTTCATTGTAGAAGCCAAGCTTGAGGTAGTATATCCCGGATGAGCATACAATGGAAGCCTACCGAAGCGGTAGATTAGCAACAGATTCAGACCGAACCGATCATTACGGGATCACTGGCGCTTCGGTTTCTTCCCGGCCTGAGTGGACTTTATCGCGAGATTCGCAGGAATGGGAAAAGCCATAGAAGACTGTCTTCAAGGATGTTGAGATCCCCGGGGTCGGTTCGCGGACCCGGACCTGTTTGGCACCGGCTTCTAGAAAAGCGGGCAAGTAATCATCCCATCGCCAGTTTTGCCTCAGAAGTCGACTTCGGCATGATTCAGCGTGATCACGTCGAACTAAAACCCCGCGGTAGATGAAGATCAGGCCGACGGGGCAGTATCTAAGAACGGACAAGCCGGGCACGGCATCAGAGATGCAAGTTCTGCGCTGATGGATTCGTTATACCTACAAAGGTATGGCTTCCCTCACCGCTTCCGAGACCGATATATGCTCGAAACCAGACTTTTTCTCCACTCCAGAATGTGAGACCAAACCCAAAGCTGTGGCGGACGTTGGAAAAGCTCAGGTCATTCAGTCTGGTTGCGACTTCACCAGCGTCGTAAAATGCCAAAATTCCGAGTGCGCCGGCAACGCTTCTGAACGTAGAAGATCTTGGGCTGCCACGCGGAGGCGCAGGCAGTAAACGGCGCTCGTATTGCACTTGAAGCGAGAACAAGTCCGGAGCGCGGAAGCGATAGTCTTGAAAACCGCGTAGAGTCGCGATGTTATCGATATCGGAACCGCCAATCGTCTCCTGCAAATAGAAGGGCACGACATTTGCCTGCGACGCTGTAGACGCGGAGATTCTTCCGGCTATGTAGAGAACGCTATCGTATCTGGGCTGCCGTCGCTTGGCAGTGCCGCCCGCGGTGGGCTCGGTTTGAGTTTCGGGGTAAATCTTCTGCAGAAAATCCGTGCGGAACTTATAGAAGGAATAGTGACCGGTTCCGAGGTCCTGGTATTTATGGAAGGAAACCTCGGAATTGAAGCTGGTCCTGTGCCAGTCGTATTTGGGCTGCACGGAAACCTGGTAGTGAGCAAAACCTGGCTGATGGGTAAGACCAGGCGCGGTCGCTTCCGAATAATAGCTGTCGATAGAGCGAACGCCGGACACACCGCCGACTTGCGGCTTGAAGTATTCAAGCGATCCGCCAATATCGAGCCACGAGCTCATGGGATTGAGAACGCTTGCGCCAATAGATACTTCCCGCTCGCTGAAATCGGTGATGTTGGAGCGTGAAGTGTTCGGTCCTATGCCATAGAAGGGCATCAGTGGGAGCCCACGCGCGTGGCTATAGAGCTTGACTTGAAATCTGTCGCCCGGACTGAGGGGGCGGATAAATTTTTTGTGATCCAGAGTCAGAACGGCATCGCCAAACCAGAATTCGCGAACTGAGCTTCCGCCCTGAACAGTAAAGTTGCTATCTGTCCAGTTCGGGATATCTAAAAGGTGAATGTAAGTCGCGCCCAGCGCCACGCCGCCGCCAGGCACAACGCTTTGCGGGATGGTTAGACGAACCGGGGTACCGGAGCTGAATAGGAATTCGCCGCAACTGCCGATTTGCTGGATATTTCCGAACAGGTTCGAGCAACTAGTTGTAAGCTGATCCTTCTCCTTATTCCAATCGTCCGCGGCTGAAACAGGTAGCGAAAGAACTGACAAAATCGTAAGTGCCAGCCAATTGCGTCTATGCATGACGTTATTCTTTGCAGCTTACTGGCCGCCGGCCGCGGCGGCGGCGGGTCCGTGAACTGCAGTCTTAAAGACCTGTTCGTGAAGACTGCTAGCCTGGGCCTGCGTCAAACGGGTGGCCGCGGCGGAAGCCATTACAGCTGTAAGCGCCTGTTGATGATCTGAGAGAGGGCGTGCGGCTTGCTGCAGAGCGCGATCTGTCAGGCTCAACGCGTGAGCTGCAAGCTGCGCTTGATGAAACTTCGTGGGGTCGACCTCCTTTGCGCTACGGGGGGCCGCAAGTGTGAGTACCGCTTCAAACGTGTTCGCGGCTTTGTCACGCTGGGTCAGGAATGTGTCTTGCCAGCCGGCTCCTATAAACACTTTTCGCGCCGTGGCTGCGAGCGAGGCGTGATCGAACACTGTGTCGCTAATGATAGTACCGGCCTCAATGTATGGCGAGATCAGAACGGCAGGCACGCGAACGCCTAAACGATCAAAGGCAAAGAAAGGCGCGTTCGAATTGATGCCGTCGGGACTAACACTGGCGGGAGGTGGGATGTGGTCGAAGAGACCACCGTGCTCGTCGTACACGATGACGAGCAGGGTTGAGGTCCATGTGTCCGGGTTCGAGCGGACGGCATTGTAGACCTGAAGGATAAGCGTTTCTCCTTCGGAGACGTCGTGGTCGGGGTGCTGATCGCTGGCGGCGACCGGCTGGTCTCCATCGCTTGCGTTATAGCGAGGCTCCAGAAAGCAGTAGTCGGGTAGATTGTTGCTTTTACAATCGTCGAAGAACTGGTTAAAATCCGGTACGAAGTAGCGGTCTTGGGCGGCCAGCAATCCACCGTAGGTAAGGGCGATGGTCGAATCGGTGTAGTAGATCTTGGCCGTGAAGTTGTGGTCGGCCAGCAACTCATAAATGGTCTTGCTCTCCTTCCACCAATTAACAGTCATGTCGACGTGGCCGACGGAGGTGGCGCCATGCGCGTATGCACGATTTGGAAGAGTAGGACCGGGTACCGACGCGAACCAACGAGTGCACAGCGCATACTGCTGGGCCAAAGTGGCCAGTACCGGAATCTTGGCCGGGTTGAAGCAATTCATCACCTTGTGCGACTTTGAAACGCTGCGCGACACAGCGCCATAGCTGGTGACGAATCCCGACATGAGTGGCGGTGCGCCGGCTGCGGGCGTCTGGGTACCGAAGATCTGCTCCGTCACGTCCAGAAAATCGTGTGCAACGTCGGGATCGTAATCACCTGAATAGTTGGCGTCGTTGGTGGCTTTCACCGGCTCACCAGCCGAGTCGAGGTTAGACTGGCTGCCATCTAGACCGTCGATTTCGTACTGATCCGTTTGCAACCAACCTAATAAGTGGTCAAACGATCGGTTCTCCAGCATCAGGACGACAATATGCTTTATCTCAGCCATAAGCCACAATCTCCGCGGATACAAACTCGCGCGATGTGTAGAACATTGTACATGAACCCCCGCACACGGAGGAGGACGATTAGAATGATTCAATGCCGAGGGAAATGGGACGCCGCAGTTTTGCTCTCGTGATGAGCGCTTTTGCCGGGGTGCTTTGTTTTGCGCAAGAGAGCGGGCAGAAACGCCCTTGGAAGGGCTATTCCGTTCTAGGGAACGGCCATCTGACCGCTGTTTACTCGGACGATACCCGGATTACAGCCCTTACAAACGCGAAAGGCATTCAACATTTTTATTTCAACGACTACACAGCGGATTATGTCGCTTCGACATCGTTTGAGACTGTAAATGAAAATCAAACAGCCACCGTTCAGGTCGGGATGAAGAACTTCTTTACCGCACAGACGATCACTGCGTCGTCGAACGGCTCCAGCAAGCGCGTGCTCTGCCTTGTCCATCCCGACGACGCTGTAATACTTTCGCTCAGCGTTGCCGGCGGCGGTAGTAATCGATATCGATTCGAAGCTCGCCTCCGAGAAAATTTCAAGACAGATATCGTCGACAATGTCGCAGTCGCGGTTTGGCCCAATGGAGCTGTGCTGGCGGTCGCGCCCCACTCCTCCTATGAGAAGGTGACCGCAAGCGGCTCATCCATTTTCGTCACCGGGACCCTGACTGCACGCGCCCCGAAAAGCGAAGTCCTGATGATTCCAGCATCGTCGCAAGCCGAAGCGCTCTCGAAAATGCGAACACTGCAGCGTGACAATGATCTCGAAGCCACGGCTAAGAAATATTGGGATTCATGGATGAACAGCGGGCGTCTCCCGGTGTTCACGAATGGTGATCCCGAGGCCGCCGGATATCTTGAAGCTTTCAAGCGCAATCTGTATTGCGTGAAGGCGGCCAACTTGAACGGGCAAATTCCCGCCGATATCACCGGACAATTCGTTACCAACGGCATGCCGCAGCTATATCCGCGCGACGCCATGATGTGCGCGCGCGTATTTCTCTTGACCGGGCATCTGCAAGAGGCGCGGCAGGTGATAGAGTTCTGGGCGAATCCCAAGGTTCCGATGAAGACGCCCGGTGAATGGTATGCCCGCTACGATGCGCACGCTGAAGCAGTTGACGCCGGGAGCGGCGCGCGTTATGACGAACCGGAGTGGGATGCCAACGGCTATTACATTTATCTGCTGGCCGAGTATCATCGGCGAACCGGGGCGTGGCTCGCCGACAAAGCTCTCTTCTTCAAGCTGGCCGATTTTCTCGTCAATCACATTGATCGGACGGGGCTGCTCTATGAAGGCGGGATCGTCGAGTGGACCGGCTACCTGCCGGCGACCAACATGATTTGCGCGGCTGCATTGCAGACGGCCGGGAAAATGGCGGACGAGTTTGGCGATCGGGCCAGGTCAGAGAGCTATCGAGCAGCGTCTCAGAAGATCTCTTCCTCACTGCGTCAAATGTTCGATCAATCCCGCCAGACTTATGCGGATGTCCGCTTTACGGATAAGAAAGGCGCGAATGGCGAAAGCCTGGCCGGCCAATCCGGAGAGAAAACGTATTTATGGGACACCACCGCCAACGTCGGCCTGATCTGGGGTTACCCGAATCACCGCGAGATTGAATTGTCAAATCTTTTCTATGCGAAGAACACGGTCAAACTCGGCGGCGGCATGCAGTATTTTGACTCGCCCGACCCTGGGCTGGCCTCCTACGGTCACGGCGTCTTCTTTTTCACCACCGCCGCAGCTTCGGAATACGAGTCTCTTTACGGCGATAAAGCCGCCGCGAAATCCTTCATCAATTGGATGCTCCGCAACGCGAATTCCTACGGCTTAATGCCGGAGCACATCAATCCCGACGGAAAGGATTGCAGCCCCGCCTCACCGCTCAGCTGGTGCGGCGCCGAATTTGCTGCCGCGCTGCTGCTAATGAGCGGCGTGCGATGAGCGGTTCAAAATCGCCGATGCAGCGCCACCTGAATGATCCTCGGGCCGGTCGGGTTCGTGGGCGAGCTTGCTCCCGCAACCTCCGAGATGGTGCCGAAAGTAGGCGAGTTGATCGTGGTGTTCGGGTTCGCAAAGTTCGTGTGATTGAAAACGTTAAAAGCGTCCGCCCGCAGCTCAAGATCGAGCTTGCCCTCGCCCAGCAGAAACAGGTGCTTCGAGAGGGAAAGGTCCGTATTGATGAATCCGGGTCCACGCAGCGCGTTGCGCGGGAATGACCCTTCCGTGAACTGACCGATCAGCGCTGCTGGATTGCTCTGGGAGAGCATATCCAGATTGACCTCCCGCGCATTCGAGAACACATTTGGATTGAAGTAGTAGTTCCCAGCCGTTCCGTTGATGGTCGTGTAGCTATGGGGGTTCATAATGCTTAGTGGGCCGACTAAGTCGGCGCGAACCAACTGAGGGTCACCATCCCCGGCGGGACCTGGATCGGTGTTGGATTGGATCAGGCCTGCAAAGACATCAAGCGCAAAGCCGGTGTGCCAAGTAACGATGGGATACAAGCTCCAGCCCTTAGTGAGTAACTTAGGACCGCTCTCCCAAAGCTGCTCGAAGGGAAGCTCCCAGCCGCCGGAGAACGTGACGGTATTGCGCACATCGTAGTCGCCGGATGCGCGGAAAGCGTTCTGGTCAAAATGAGGCACCTGAGAGCTGCGGGTCTGACGAAAGCCCGATCCATTATCGATTTCATGCCCACAGGTATAGGAGAGAGTGAAAAAAGTATTGCCGATGAACGGGGTGTTAGTTACCCGCTTAGTGAGACTGGTCTGCAGTGAGTTGTAATTTGCTCGTCCAGCGTTCTGAAACTCATCGATAAAGTTGAAAGTACTATTCATCGGATCGCCCGGATCGTAAATGCGGTTATTTGTCCCCGGTATGTACGGGTTGACGTCAACCAACTCGGTTAGCTTGTGTGAATCCGACCCGATGTAACCGACTTCAAAGACCGTGCCACTTCCTAACTGTTGCTGAATCGTGAGATTGTATTGGTACACATACGGCGTTCGCAGGTGCGGATCTACAAAATAGACACTGCTGCCACCGGCGGGGAGGTAACCGGCAGCCGCGAAATTGAGGTCCTGGCTGGGCGGCTTAGAAGGAAACGGATTGACGGCGCCGATACTCGCAAAGGGCTGCTCGAGGTACCGGGGAGAACTCGTCTGACCCGCTGCGAGCGCGGGATATTGTTCAAAGGCGAAGCCGAAGAATGGCGCCTGACCGTTGAACTGAAGGTTGTCTTCGCCCTTGAGGATGTCATAGAAAACTCCGAAACCTCCGCGGATGCTGGTTTTGCCGTTGCCGAACACGTCGTAAGCGAAACCGAAGCGCGGCGCCCAGTCGTTTTTATCGGGGAAGTTCGCCCCTTTCGGCGCGCCGGCATCGCCGGGAAACACTTCGCCGGTCGGGGCACCGGGGAAGCGAGTTGATTGAAGTCCCGGAATAAACGAAAAACTCCGCCCTTGCGTGTCGAATTTCGGCTGGGCGTACTCATAGCGCACACCTAAGTTCAGAGTAAGCCGTTTGCTCGCTTTCCATTGGTCTTGCGCATAGCCAGCGTAAGATTTGGAACGTATATTCGAAGGCGCTTTTGGAAACTCGAGATACTGGTCCGGCAAGCCCATCAGGAAGTCGGCAAGATCCAGGCCGGAACCCACCAGCGTACTCGGGCCGCTGAAGGTAAACTGCCCGTCAATGTAATAGTCGTACACGGTGTTGTTCTGGTAAGGCGAAAAGTAAAAGCCGAACTTCCAATCTTGCCTCCCTTTGGTCCAGGACACGTTGTCATACAGAGCGTAGGTGTTGTTAATTTCAGCGGTTGGGCCATTGGGGCTAAAGCCGGTCTGGATGTCACTGCCGTTAAAAAACATCATCGTGGGGCCGATCACCTGGTCCGGAGTGATGTTGATTCCGAGACTGCTGGGGCTGGGCAGTGACTTCGCCGGTTGATCCTGCAAGTTATTCAGACGCTGGGCAGTAACTCGGAGCTCATTGAGCAAGGCAGGCGTGAAGGTGTGCGTGTAAGTGAGGTTACCGAAATAGCTATTTATGTCCTGATCGTCCGGGTACCCGGGAATATTGGAACCTTGAGAAGCCCCGTAAAAGGTGAATGGCGTCAACTGCGTTTCGCCGTGCGCTGTAAAGGTTCCACTTAAGGTATCGCGGTTGGTGATGTTGTAATCGAAACGGCCAAGATACTCATCGATATTGTCTTGAGCCGTGCCTTCAGAGAAGATAGTGCCGGTAGGTGAAATGGGCACTAAGTTGTTTTTGACATAGTTTAAAGCCACAGCGTCGATACTGGAGGGCGCGATGATGGCCTGCGCGGCAAGCGCCGGATTGGGCTGGTAAAACGGATGCGCCATTAAGAAGTTCGCCAGCCCTTGCTTCAGCGCGCCATTCGGATACTGCGAGAAGTCGCCTTGCGCTTCGGCCGGAGTGAAAGCGGGCACCGTGCCGAACTCAGAGATCGAGTTCTGCCGCTGGCCTTGATAGGCGAAGAAGAAGAACAGTTTGTTACGCCCATTTAAAACCTTGGGAATGACAATGGGGCCGCCGAAAGTGCCGCCAAACTGATTGCGCTTGAGATCGTTGCGAGGCGCGCAGATCTCATTACTGAAGAAATCGTTCGCGTTCAGGTCTGTATTGCGGACGTAATCGTAGGCCGTGCCGTGCAGCGAATTGGTGCCGCTCTTGGTCACCACGCTTACGATGCCGCCGCCGTTGCGCCCATATTCGGCGCTGTAATTGCTCTCGATGACGCGGAATTCCGCGATAGCGTCGGGATTGGGATTCGAAACGTAAGTGTTATCGAGGAGGCTGTTATTGTTGCCGCCATCCAGCAGAAACGTCACTGAATCATTGCGGCCACCGCCAATGCTGTAGCCTGCGTCAGCCTTTGTGTTGTCCGGATTAGTCGGTGTTACGCCCGGTTGCGTTTGCATCAAATCGAGCGCATTGCGGCCGTTTAGCGGCAACTCAAAAATGGCTCGGCCGGTCACAACGCCGCCCACGGTGGAGTTTTGGGTCTCAACATTGTTCGCTTCGCCACTCACCTCAACTGTGCTGGTGATGGAGCCGACCTGAAGCTGAAAATCAGCCTTAAGCGTTTGATTAATGTCGAGCGTATTGCGCCCGGTTGAGATGACCTTTTTGAAGCCGGGTGCTTCCGCCTGAATCTGATAATCGCCCGGCTGAAGCTGCTCGATCTGATAGAAGCCGTTTTTATCCGTAACGGCCTGTTTGCCGGCTTTGGTGCCGGTGTTCGTTGCGGTGACCTGGGCATTGGGAATCGCGGCGCCGGTGGGATCTGTGATGGTGCCGGAGATCTTGCCCGTAACGTCTTGCGAGAGAAGTAGGCAGGGAACAAGGTACAGCGCCCAAGCGAAAGTTGCACGAAGCTGAAGCATGTTGTGGACTCCTCGACAAATTTACCTTCTAGAATGCCAGACATTGGGGACCCGCGCTCTAAAAGTTTTTTATCGAGCGGCGACGTAATTGAAACGGGTCGTTGCACCATCAAGACTGGTAATCTGCGAAACATGAGTAGCAGCCCAGACCCTTCCTCGAAATCGAAAGGCCTTTACATGATCGTGGAGCACTTCAAGAACGGCGATGCCCTGCCGGTCTATCAGCGGTTTCGAATCAGCGGCAGAATGGCGCCTGAGGGATTGGCATATGTGTCGAGCTGGGTCGATGATAAATTCGAACGCTGCTATCAGCTGATGCAAACTAACGATCCTACTCTGCTCGATGGATGGATGGCCAACTGGAACGACCTCATCGATTTCGAAGTTTACGCCGTAATTACCTCGACGGAGGCAGTTGAAAGAATCGATCGCGCTTATGACTGCAGACCGTGAGCGCTGGAATGTGTTATGCTCACATCCATTAATCCCGGCTTATTGCTCCGCGTCGCCCAGAAGCGACGTTTTGGCCCAGTTGCCTGCTGAGCCGCGAAAAGAGGAGCTATTTATGACTGGCAGACTGACATCCGTAGTAATCGCTTGGGCGTTTCTCGCATCGGCGCAATTGTTCTCTCAGACTTTCAGAGGAGGCGTCGGGGGCGCCGTGACCGATGCTTCGGGCGCCGTCGTGGTTGGCGCAGCCGTCAAGCTGGTGAGTCCGGATACAGGTTTGACCCGCGAAACCACCAGTTCTTCCGCCGGCGAATTTGTTTTTCAAGATCTCCCGCTCGGAAAATACGACATTACCGTTACCCAGCCGGGGTTTGACACGGTTCACGTTTCCGGCATAGTGATCGATGCCGGCAAGCTTGACACTATCGCGGTGACACTGGCGGTGGCAAAGCAAGCGACTACCGTCGAGGTTCAGGCAGCGGCCGTGGCAATTGACACTGCCTCTTCCGCGGAGACCAGCTTGATCACGACTAAGCAGATCCTGGACATCCCCTTGAACGGCCGCGATTTCACACAGTTGCTGAAATTCAACCCCGGAGCCAATGCCAACGGTTCTCTCAACGGCTCGCGGTTTAACGGCATTGACTGGAAGATCGACGGGGCGGACAACAACGATCTTTGGCATAACGTTAATTCCGTCAATCAAGGCGGCGTGTCTGGCATTGCCGGCGTGGTGCTTCCCATTGACGCCATCGACGAGTTCTCCCTTCAGAGCAGCAGCAACGCCGAAGAGAATCGCAACTCGGGCGGTGTATTGAACGTGGTGATCAAGTCGGGAACTAACAACTTCCACGGCTCTGTTTACTATTTCAACCGGAACGAGGTTTTTGCCGCAAGTGACTGGTTCACGCCTCCCGGCTCGCCGAATACCGAGCTGCGGAACAACCAGGAGGGTTTCTCGCTGGGCGGGCCCATCGTGAGGAACCACACGTTCTTCTTCATGAATTATGAGCAGCAGAACTACAAGGAGGCGCTGACGGCCGTAGGCACCACCCCCTCAGGCGCATGGGTTTCAGAAACGACCCAGGTTATCACCCGTGATGGCGTGTCGGTAAACCCCCTCGCGCTGACGCTCATCAACGCTCTCTGGCCAGCTAACAGCCTGACCGGGCCTGCAGCCCCGCATAACTACAATGGCGGCGGTATCAACATTTCCAACAGCTATAACGCCGTAATTAAGCTGGATCATCAATTTAATGAGAGGAACAACATTGCATTGCGCTATTTCGGCGGAACGGGCAATCAGACCGAATATATCGGCTCTGCGATCCCATACTATTTCCAGGCCGCCCCCAGCCGCATGCACAATTTTTCGCTTGTCTACAACCGAGTGATTTCGCCGCGCCTGGTGGCTCAGACCTTGGCCGGGGTCAACTATTTCAAGCAAGTTTTCGGCGACGCGAATCACGGCTTCGATATGCCGGCGATCGGTTTGAATACCGGTGTAACGAATCCCACCGATTTCGGCTCGCCCAACACCAACATCAGCGGATTTGACTCCACCGGCTTGACGCCTCAGCTCGGACGCATCGACACCACCGGCCATATCGATCAGACCTTTACGTATACCACCGGCGCGCACGAATTTCGCTTCGGTGGCGATTACCGCCGTTCGCGCCTCGACGTCTTCTATGATGCGAACGCCTCCGGTACCTTCACCTTCGACGGCACACAGGGACCCTTCGCCGCACAATGCCCGAACGACAGTTGGGAAGTAGGGGGAGCATGCCCGTCGAATAACGCGCAATCTCCCAATCCCTCGATCGACGCACTCGCGGATTTCCTTTCCGGGCGAGTCGCTATCGGACACGCGAGCATCGCCTATGGCAACCAGCAGCGCAATTATTGGCTGAACGGCTTTTCGTTTTTTGGCCAAGACACTTGGAAAATCACTCCGCGGCTGACGCTGAACTATGGCCTGAACTGGGTTTATCAGAGCCCGATCTATAATCCGGCCGACCTGATTTCGACCTTCATCCCTGCTGACGGCGGCATCACGTATGTCGGCACGCATGGGCTAAACACTCTGTGGCCCCGCGATTTCCACGATTTTGCTCCGCGCTTTGGATTCGCCTTCCAGCCCAAAGCCGGGGGCAAGTTGGTGATCCGCGGCGGCTGGGGCATCTATTATCAAGTTCCCAACATCTCCTATTTTGGCAACAGCTCCTCGCCAAACGGCGCAGGGACTGGAATTAACGAGAACATCGGCGGGCCGTCACCGGTTTTGTCACTGGTAAATCAAACCCCGATTACTCTCGTGGCGGGCGTTCCTATCTTCGCGGCGAGCGAGGCTACCGGCCCGTACGGCGCATTCTCCGTGAGCCAGCACTTCGTCACCGGCTACAGCATGAATACAAACCTGAACGTTCAGTATGAGCTGGCTAAGGATACCGTCGCGGAGATTGGCTATTCGGGCAGTTTGAGCCGCCACTTGCCGGATACGCTGGATATCAATCAGATCCCAATCGGCGCGCCCGAATTGGTCACGTCGCGGCCGTATTATAGCCAGTTTCCCTACCTGGGCCCCATCAATGAAGTGCAGTCAGTCGGCAACGGCAATTTCAACGGGCTGCTTGGATCACTGCGGGCCGGCAATTTCCACGGCTTCACCACAAAGCTAAGCTACACGCTCGGACACTCTCTCGACGACCTGTCCTACGCCCGCGGGATCATTCCTCAAAACAGCTATTGCCTGCGGTGCGATTACGGCAATTCGGATTTCGACATTCGTAATTCGTTTTCAATGTTCCTGGCTTACACGCTGCCTCAGCCGGCTAGATACCGCGCTGTCCTAGGCGGCTGGCAATTGAATACCTTGCTCTCTTTCTTCACCGGTACACCGTTTACGGTGTACTCCGGCAATGACTCGAGCGGCACGTCCGAGTTCAACGACCGAGCAGAGGTCGTCGGTGATCCCTTCGCGAATGTACCCGGCTCCGATCGGGCCGCCAGTACCTATTACTGGTTCAATCCCAACGCGTTCGCCGCACCGGCGCAAGGCACTTACTCAAACCAGGGCCGTAACGAGTTTTATGGGCCTCCCAATCATCAGATTGACTTCTCGATCTTTAAGAACATAGACATCGGCGAACACGTCAGAGTGCAGCTTCGAGCTGAAATCTTCAACATCTTCAATTTCGTGAATTATAGCGAGCCTGCGAACAACGTTCAGGGCAGTAACCTTGGAACAGTGGGCTCCACTTACGACGTATCCTTCGGCGCTCCGGGTATCGGGCCGGGCGCTCCCAGGAACGTTCAATTGGCAGCGAAAATTATCTTTTAAGCCCAGGGTTGGTGGAGAGGACCTTGGTTTAGATGACCGAGCAAAGCCCGAGGTGTTTCACGAATGGATCAAAGTTCCGATCACTGTGCAGGAGGTGATAGTTACTCTCGATACATCGAGTGGCGATCACCGAATCGATCGTCTTGCGAACCGTCGCACCCAAGCGGCGCAAAATACGGAAGTTCAGCGCCGCTTGAATTGCGATCTGCCGGCCAGCCAGCAACGAGAATCAATGTTCGGTCCTCATCGCATCGAGATCGCCGCGCCATTTTAATTTGCCGCGCAAGCCCCGAATTTGGGCTTGCTTGCGGAGGTGTAGCAGCGTCCGCAGCCCTAGCTCAACGGCCTCGCGCTTAGTCTTTACCCCTGTAGCGCGAAGCGCCTCCTGCATGAGTTTGTCATCGATGACAATGTTTGTTCGCACAATGTGTATTTCCGAAGTGGATCATACACATTGTACCTGCGCTCACAACTACTTCAGTTCCGCTTCAACGCGGCGCGTCCGGCGGGAAGGACGAGGATGACGAGAGACGCGATCGCAAGGGTGAGCATAATCCGGTGGTAGAGGTCATTGCTGGCGGTCCGCGGGCCCCTGCCTGCGGCCAGTGCAACCATCCCAATCGCTACTCCGGCTATCGGGACTAAGTTCCCGATGAGCGCCGCTAGCCAGCTTTTCGGCGATCCATTCAAGACGAAGACAGCGCCGATAACCAGAGCCAGTGCACAAATGGATTCTACGATGGCCGCAGGAACAATGTGCGGCTCATGGAACGGGCCGATCACAAGGCCTGCGTGCTGTACCGCTCCGAAGACGAAGAGTGCCGCATTTCCTAACATCGAGATTGTCAAAAGCTGTTTCACCATCAGCCCTCGCGCAGTGCAATCAAGGGATCGACCCGGCTGGCAGATCGCGCGGGCAGGTAGCAAGCAACGAGGGCGACCATCAGTAACACAAATGCCGCTCCTGCAATGCTGACTGGATCGCTCGCGCCCACGCCGAACAGCATTCTCGCCAGCAGGCGCCCTACGGCCAGTGCCGCGGCAAAGCCGATCCCCACGCCCACGACCACCAGCGACATGCCCTCTCTCAAGATCAGCCACAACACGTTTTGCCGCGCCGCGCCCATGGCCATGCGAACTCCGATCTCTCGCCTGCGTTGGTTCACGGAATAGGCCAGTATCCCGTACAATCCGATGCTGGCAAGGCCAAGCGCCAGCAGCCCGAACACGCTTAGCAAACCCACGCCCATTCTCGGCCCAAACAAGCCTCCGTCGATGATCTGGCGCCCGGTCCGTGCATCAACTGAAATCTGGGCTCCGGCGGTGTGTATTTCGCGCTGAACAGGGACGAGGATTTGCTGCGGATCTCCTTTGCTTCGCACATACAACGTCATCGCATCGGAATAACTTTGTTCCAGAGGCACGTAAACGCAGAGTTGCGGCGGCTCCGCGAAGGTGGAATAGTTCGCCGTCTTAGCGATTCCCACGATCAGCCGCATCGCCTTTTCTCCCGGCAACTGAATACGCTTCCCCAATGCTTGTCCGTCCGGCCAATTATCGTGTGCCAGCTTCTCATTGACGATGGCCACTGGGGTTGAGCTCTCCTGGTCGATCTTCGTGAACTCACGCCCTTTATCGATGGCGACTCCCGCCGTCTCGAAATAGTTGAGATCTACGGTGTTCACCACGGTCGTGACCGTGTCAGATTTTGATCGCTGCTCGCGGCCCTCCACTTGCAATCCATTCGCAATTCGCGCCCACAACGGCAAGTTTGAAGACCACGCGACGGATTTCACGCCCGGAAGCGCCTCAACCCGCTCCCGAACTTCTTTGTAGAATGTCTTGGTCTGCGCTTTCCCGTATCCTGCTTGCCCCGGATTTGTCATGAAGACCGCAAGATTCTTGGTCTGGAAGCCCGGGTCCATTTCGTACGCCCGTTCGATACTTCTCAGAAATAACGCCGCCGTTACGAGCGCCAGGAAGGAAAATGCGACCTGTCCGACCAACAGCGCGTTCGCGAATGTGACTCTTCTTCGGCTCTTTCCAGTCGTGCGGGCCTCTTCCTTCAGCGCTTCGGCCACGCTTGCACGCGAGGCTCGCAAGGCAGGAATAGTGCCGAAGACAAAACCGGTGAACAGCGAAACTGCAAGCGCAAACGCAAATACCGTTCCATCCATTTTGGGGGCAATGAAGTTCGCGGATGACGGCAGAAACGACCACAAGAGCCGTAATCCCGCGTAAGCGATCAGCAGTCCCGCCAAGCCGCTCGCGAGCCCTAAGAAAATGCTTTCGGTGAGAAGTTGACGGACGAGTCTCGCGCGGTTCGCTCCTATCGCCAAGCGTATTGCGATTTCCTGATGCCGCGCCGCCGAGCGCGCAAGCAGCAGATTGGCCACGTTCGAGCACGCGATCAGCAAAACAATTCCAACCACAATCAACAGCACCGCGCTGCCGAAGACAATAGTGGTTCTCGCACCGGTTGAACTGCTGAAGACGGCATCGGTGATGGGCCGTACAGTAGCGGTGTGCCCCGCATTGGCTTCCGGATACTCGCGCTCCAGCGCAGATGCGATGTTAGCGATATTCGCCTGCGCCTGCTCGCGACTGATCCCCTTCTTCAAACGCCCAACCCCCTGAAAAAGGGCTTTGCTGCGATCGCTTAACGCGCTCTGCATTTCCTTGGGCAGTAACTGTTCCGCCATAGCAGCCGGAATCCACAGATTAGGGCCAAAGATTGCATTAACCCCAATGAACTTAGGCGGTGCAACGCCAACAACGGTGAAGGCGATGTTATCCAGGCGCAGGGTTTTCCCGATAATGTCCTTCGAGCCGCCAAAACCCGATTGCCACGTCCCGTAATTCATGACTGCAACCGCGTGTCCCCCGGGGGTACTGTCCTCGTCGGGTAGAAAAAAGCGGCCCAGGGCGGGCCTGAGGCCCAAAGTTGAGAAGTAGTTCCCCGTTACGAATTCACTAAACATCCGTTGCGAGGCGTTGCCTGTCCGAAGAGTCAAAAGGCGCGGAGTTGTATAACCCGCGAGTGAGTCGAAGACATCGTTCTTGGCTCGATAGTCTTCCAGATTTGCATATGAGATCGGCACGGCCGCATTCGATTTCGACATGCTCTTCACCTCGGCCGAGCCGAGAGCTGCCAAGTCAGAAGAGTTCCGAATCGGCAGCGGATTCAAAACCAGCGTATTGATAACCGTGAAAACTGTAGTGTTCGCGCCGATCCCTAAAGCCAATGTCACGATCACAAAAAAGACGAACAAGGGATTCTTCCTCGCCATCCGTCCCGAATAGCGAAGATCTCTCCAGAGATCTTCCATGAAATTACCTGTCCTTATATTCCCGGCAGGCACAGCGTCATATTTCGGCATGCGCTCACTCCTTTTCAACTGCGCCTGTATCGGATACAGGTCATCCAGCTCCGATATGGCGCTCTGATACGCGTGTTGTTCACTTTCCCCACCGCTAAGCAATTCGCCATATCGATCTTCCAGGTGTTGGGCCAGTTCCTCCGTGAGATCCGACTCGGCAGTCGCTTCCATATGCAGTGGAACGATCCGCTCGCGAACGATGTTTTTCCAATCAGGCATTTTCGATTCCTGTAATTTGGCTGATTGCGGCAACGAAATTCTTCCAGCTCTTCTGTTGTGAGCGGAGCACTTTTCGGCCTTGCGGCGTCAGGTTGTAGTATCGCCGCCTCCGCTGTTCGGCTTTCTCGACCCATCGTCCAGCGATCAGGCCCTGCTTTTCCAGGCGATGAAGCAGCGGGTAAAGCGAAGTGACGTGAAACCGCAGGGCTCCGCTGGAACGGATTTCGATCAATTTCGAAATGTCGTACCCGTGTCGAGCCTGGGCCTCGAGTAAGGACAAAATGAGAAGCTCAGCGCTCCCTTTCTTCCACTCCTGGTCCGGCGAAGTCGAGCTCATATGTTTGGCTCCATTATATGCGAGTCAAACGTATCAACGCTCGCCTGAGGCAGTTTGTTCCATCGAGCTAAGAAAAATTCTGAGGCTCTAGTATTAAAATCGCAGCGCTCGCAGCCGGGACGCGAAATTGGCATTCTCCGGGCTTGCCCGAAAACGTCTCAGCCGACCCGCCGAGCGTCACTTCAGTTTTGCTTTCGAGCGATGGCGCCCTCAGCCGCAAAACAGTAGGGTTACCCAAATGCCTTGCGTAAACGGCGTTCACGTCTGCGTCACGCGATGCATCCTTATTAATAATCGTCACGAACAGCTTGTCTTCACTCCCTACCGCGTATGCTGTGAGGTTCACTCCTGCCGGGTCGTAATCCACCGCTAGCCTTTGCCCACGCCTCGCTCGCGCGAACGCGAGCATGCCGTAATATTCCGGCTTTGCCGAGTAGCCGCCGTGCTCGTCATCGCCGATGGGAGAGTACGAGCTGATAAACCCGAGTTGATTCACGCCGGTTTCCATGTTCACGCCTGCCGCGTCGGCAGATGCAAGCGTGAATAGAAAATCCAGAACCCAAAGAGCCGAGCCGAACGTGTCGCTCACGCCCGGCTTTCCCCCGCCGCAAAATGAATTCGTTTCGCAAATCCGGTACGGCACATGCGAAGATGCCGATGCAGTCTTCAGCTTTTTCAGAAGCGGCGCCAGCTTCGGATCTGGCCGCAAGAGTTTGTCCAGCGTGCTGCTCGGGTTCGCGCACTCGCGGTAATAGTGATGCGTCAGGAGTTTGAGATCCGGCCCTTCATCGGCTGCGAACCGGCTGACCCAATCCGTCGCGCTCGCGGCATCCGGTCCGGCAAAAGGAGCATTGGGCAAGCGGCGGCGAATGGCAGCTTTGTACCGTCGATACTCGCCCAAGTAATTCTCATAGCTGTAGCCCTTTGCCCGGTGCGCCGTTCCTGCAGCGAAAAGATCCGGCTCATTGCCAATTTCGAACGCCAGCAGCTTGTGTTTCGCGATCGCCATCACCGCTTCGGCCTCTTCGACAGCCTCGCGCTCGCTGCCGCTACCCATGTTGAGACCCCAGATCAGTCTCCAGCCTGTCGCATCCAGAAAAGTTCCTAAC
>JBAUUG010000380.1:0-7514 GCA_049582585.1 Bryobacteraceae bacterium
TTGGCGGCGTCTTTGAGGTCGTGAACCGCTCGAAAGCCCAGATTGCCGCTGCGATTTTCGAAGACGATGGCCAAGGGGATGGGGTCCGGGCCGATGTTCCGAAGCTCGAGCCGATGGCCGTTCAAGAACGTTGGTTGGAGCGGAACAGAGAAGTCTCCCATGCCTCGGTAAAAGATGAATTTCTCCTGCTCCTGACCGATTTGGAGCGGGGCTGAGTCAGTGTTCCTGGCTTTGAAGTAGCGGCTGGGCCCCTCGGTGGCAGGGAATACGGGATTCACCCCGGGAGACACCTGGACGGAATCCCAATCGATTTGTCCGCGCCCAAATTTGCCCGAGACCCAGCCGTGCTTGGCTTGGAGATTGGGCTTCACTTGCGTTGCCTGGGGATACCATTCGGTGATCCAGCCCTGGGGAAAATCGACGTGAACGGAAGCAGTTTGTGGGGATTGCGAGTAGAGGTATAGAACCGGTGTCTCCATGCGCACCAAGCCGGGAGCTAGTTTGAGATTTTCCGTGCTTAGGCGATTCACGAAGCAGGGTAAATCCGGCGTGCCCGACACCGGCGCCCATTGAACGGAGGTTCCGTCTGCAGCGGCTACCGAGGTGAAAGTTCCCCACTCGTGAGCAACCAGGTTGTCTGCCCCGGTTTTGTGATATCCGATGAGCGCCGGGATCACCAGAATCATTTTGGCGATGGTTCTCATGGCAGCAAAGACGGATCAGGGGGCACGAGTGTTAACCGGCGGCTGGAACCTGGATGCCTTTGCCTTCGACGATTCGGATGTAGCGATTGATGGGCAGCGCGGTGAACTTCTCGATTTTGTTGCTGGGAGCAGGCCAGTGGATTTCGAGCTCGTCTATTTTGGCGTCGACTCCGATTCCCAGGACTTCGCGCGGATCGTGGGAGGAGAGATAGCTGCCGCCGTTGTTTTTCAAACGGGAGCGCTTCTTGCCGGCGGCGGTCCAGGAGATTCTTGCGCCAATGGCATCGCGGTTGCAGATGACGCCTTCCAGTTTCACGCCTAACCAGTTATTGCCTTTGGCAGCGTTGTTCTTAAGGAGCACCGGAGCACCGCCGTTGACGCAGATCAGCACGTCGAGCGCACCGTCATTGTCGTAATCGCCGACGGCAAGGCCGCGCGCGGCGTAGGATTTCTGAAAAGCCGACCCGCCTCGCTCGCTGACGTTGTGGAGTTTGCCGTCTTCCTCGTGGTGAAAGAGCAGCAGCGGCTCCCTGTACTTCACCTGCAACGAGTAATGATCGATCATGTCGTCGGGATGGCCGTTGGCCAGGATGAGGTCGATTGCGCCATCGTTATCGTAATCGAAGTATTTGAGCCCCCAACCGCTGAGCAAGCGCGTAGCTTGGGCGACGCCCTCGACATGGGCGACGTCGCGGAAGGTCTCATCCTTGTTGTTGTGATAGACCGAGAACATTTCCTGATCGACATTGGCGACGAAGAGATCCTGCCAACCGTCGCCGGTCAGGTCTGCGGCATCTACGCCCATACCGGAGCGGGCCTGGCCGTTGTCGCTGAATCCAACCTCGGCCTGCATGGCAATCTCTTCCCACTTCCAAGCGCCGTTCGGACCGGGGCCCCGATTAACGAACAGGAAATTCTGGACGGTATCGTTAGCGACGAAGAGATCCATGCGGCCATCGTTGTTGATGTCGGTCGCGACCACGCCCAGGCCTTTGCCGATGGCCTTCGCAATATCCGTTCCCTTACTTACCTCAGTGAACGTGCCATTGCCGTTGTTGTGATAGAGAAAGCTCGGCGTGCCTTTGAACACGCGAGGGATGCAGTAGTAGTGTTTGCCGATTTTGTTGTCGCCGCATTCGAATTTATGGGCACCGGAATAGTCCACAAAGCTGCAAACGAAAAGATCAAGCTTGCCGTCGTTGTCGTAATCGAACCAGACTGCGCTGGTGGTCCAGCCCGGAGTAGCGAGGCCGGCCTGGGCAGTGCAGTCGCTGAACGTGCCGTCATGATTGTTCCGGTAGAGAATGCAGCGGCCGTATGAAGTGACAAAGAGGTCGGGCCAGCCGTCGTTGTCGAAATCGCCAACCGCGACGCCCATTCCGAAAGTGCCTCCCGGCACGCCCGCATGCTCGGTGACATCGGTGAAAGTGCCGTTGCGATTGTTTTTGTAAAGCGCGTTGCGAATGGGCTTGGAGGGTTTCCAGAAATCGCAGGGACCGCTGTTGACGAGATAGACGTCCATCCAGCCGTCGTTGTCGTAATCGAGGAAAGCACAGCCTGGGCCGAGGGTCTCGGGAAGATAGTGCTCGGGCGACATAGCGTTGTCGTGGACCCATTCGATACCGCTGGCGGTCGTGGGGATTTCCATGAAGAGACCAGGTGACGGTTCGTTCTGACGACCCAGCATCGGCGCTACGGCAGCCAGCCAGATCAACTCGCGTCGCGTCATGTTATGGCGGATACGGCGCATTCGCCCTCGCAATTCTGATCTGATGGTCTGTAAATTGATGGTGCGAGCCCGGGAGCTCGGTTTTAGGCATGTGGCAGGAAACGCAGTTTTGGGTCGCGACGGGGCAATGTTTGGCGCTCGCATGACAGGCCAAACATCGAGAGTCATACGAGGACAGGTTATCGCGAACCAGATTTAGATGGGGATCATGACAGGCCACGCATCGAATGCGCCGGTCCTCCGCGTCGTAGCATTTGCTGTTGGTGAGACGGTAAGGCTGGAATCGCACATTTCCGACGCTATGCGGTCCATCGGCGGCGATCTGCTCCCAAGTGCGGTGACATTGCCCGCAGAAGTTATTCATTTCCTCCGCGTTCAGGAGATCCAATTTCTTCATTTGCCCACCTTCCGGGTTGCCGGTCTTGAATGCCGCCAAATGAGTTTCTGTCGGCCCATGGCAGCGCTCACACTGAACGCCGGGAGTTAGGGCGGCGACATCCACTTTATTGGCTGTAATGGAATTTGTGGAGTGGCAGTTGAAGCATTCGATGCCCTCGCGAGGCGGCATTTTTCGGCCTAGCGCGTCAACGAGATTTCGAAAATTCGAACGAGTCGTGCCCATGGTGAAATCCAGACCCTGGAGCTGCCGATAAAAGCTGACGCGGCTTTCGTAGAAGGAGCCTTGATACTGATAGACGTAAGTCTGGCCGGCGACTCCCAGCCCGAATGCCCACCCGATGGGGACGGTGATGCTATTGACGCCGTCAGTGACCGTGTAAAGGCTTTGAAATCCGTCTCGCTTGATGCTGTAAGAATAGGGGCCGGATTTGAAGTTGAGCAAAGGGTTTTCGCGCAAGATCGTACATTCGGCGATCGTTTCGATCGCGTGAGCCATGCCGGTGAGAGGATGCGGCTTGGCCTGGGCCGGATGGCATTGCGCGCAGGATCTGAGGTTGGCCGGCGTATCCGCGGCTAAAGCTAAGGTCGCGAACAGAGCCAGAAAACACTTCATCAGCCTTACTGCTCGAGCGTAAATCCTACTGTTTCCTGGGCGATCTCAGAACCCTGCTTGACGACGAAACGGACCTGGTAATCGCCCGGTTCCAGCTTGGCTACGGGCGCGCTGGCGATGTGCTGGATGCGGCCATCCGCGTCCGGATCAGTCAAAGGAGGAGAGCCGGCTCCCAGAACTTGGCCATTGCGGCTGAATTCCATTGCGAACTGAGGCTTTTCGGAGCTGGCCTTATCGAGATAAATCACGAGATAGAAGGGGATCGCCGCCGTTTCCTTCTTGCTGACGACCGCGTTGAGCGCGGGGGTGATGACCTGGTTGCCAATCACCAGAGGATCGTTGGGAGCGGTGTCCGCGCTCTTCGGCTTCGTACTTCGAACTTGAACGACGCTGCTGATTCCGAGCGAGGAGGAAGGGTCCGGGACGAAGAGGGAAGCTTTTCGCGCGCTGATCTTGTCACCCTGCCGATCAAGCACTGCAGTTTCCAAGCGATAATGACCGGACGGGAGAGTGAAGTGCTCAGTGTAAATGAAATGACTCTCTTTGAGAGCGGACATTTTTTCGGCGGGAACATTCAAGGGAATATCATTCTGAAATTTCTTGACTATGGCGCCTTGCTGATCCTTGACGATTGCGACGTATGAGAAATGGCCCTGGAAGGCCTTAGTCGACTGCTGCTGCTGGAGAGTCAGATCCGACAGCGGAACGTCGACAACCAAATCGCAGACTTGATCGTGGGTTCCGCGAAAATGCAGACCTTGCGAATGAAATGGAAAGGCGCGTGGGAGCTGGGCGGAATCGAGAGCCTTGAGCAGCGGTACTTCATAGGCGTTGATCACGGCGGCGCCGCGCATGGAGGGCGGGAGGGCGAAATAGCCGGATCGGGATTGGACGCGCAGGTCGCGCGCCTCAGTCTTCACGGCGATCTTGTGGAACGATCCATCATAGTTCGTGATGCCCGGGTTGTAGGTGAGCTCGTAATAGGTTTCAACGTCTTCGCTCAACTTTCGGAGCGGCGAGCGGAAGTCGTTCGTGTTGGCGATGAGGGTGCCCCCCGTTGAATCCGCCAGAGTGGCGAGATTATTCTGCGTGTTCATCCGCATGCTATCGATGGTGGTATCCATGATGCCGGCCTGATCGCGCGTAACAGGTCCATTCGGGTTGGTCTGTTGCTGACGCGAGGCGCCGGCGGCGCTATTCAGAGCGTCTATGGCGTCTTTATTCATCGCTCGCGTGATCAAACCGCGGGCGTCGATACAGTACACGCTCACATTGTTCCGGTTCGCGATACTGATGAGATTCTTGAAGGCTTCGTCAGTGTCTTGCGGCAAGCTAAGACCGTTTGAGAAATACAGAATCGTTTTTCGTCCGGGTAATTGAAATTGATCCTTTACGGCGTCAAGCAAGCCGAAGATCTGGGCTCTTCCGGCTTGCGACATAGCCATCTGGCGCTCGCCTTCGAGCATATCCAGCATCACGCGGGCCATCATTTGATTCGTCAAAGCAGCGCCGTCGGGCGCGGCTCCCGCACCAGTGGCAGAAGTGGCTCCGGTAGGCATGTTGGCGACGCGCTCGGCCAGGCTTTGGGTACCCGCGGTATTGGGGCCAACCATCTGCTCGAGCTGCGATTGCACGTGGGCGCTATCGGTCGAAAAATCTGCGTTCTCGTTTCCGGTCGCCCGTTCGATGGCCTTACGGAGGAGATCCCGATTGTTGGTGAACGGCTGAATGGCCTCCAGTTTGAAATCAATGATCATGACGGCCATGTAGACGTTCTGAGGGAATTCGGTTTTCAGGAGATCAAGAGCCGCGTCACGAGCGAGGCGGCGGGAGTTGAGGTCGAGATTTTCAAAGATCAGCGTGACGAGGCGGATCTGGCGCAGTGGATCGAGCTGCGTGTGTGCGCCGGAAGCGTCGACGGATTCCGTTCCCTGGACTAATCGGAAGGTCTTGATGGTTTTCTTGTCGCCGTTGTCGAGGAGGGTAAAGTCGCTAGCCTTTAGATCTGTGATCGCGCGGCCCTTTTTGTCCCGGACAACGAGATCAACCATGACCTCTTCGGAACCT
The DNA here is from genome assembly GCA_049582585.1 of Bryobacteraceae bacterium. Classification (GTDB taxonomy): domain Bacteria; phylum Acidobacteriota; class Terriglobia; order Bryobacterales; family Bryobacteraceae; genus Bog-105. The sequence goes on from JBAUUG010000380.1 coordinate 5,513, forward strand.
GCTTTGAGATTGGATGGCTGCGCGGGTGGTTGGGTCTGCTGGGGGAAGAGCGCAGGCGCGCAGGACAGCAGGAAAGTCAGGGAGACGGTCAGTTTGCTCATTTTAAATTCCTTTCGCGGGACCGCTCATTTGGCGGAGGACCGCTTCAATTTCGTGGGGCCGAAAATCCAGTTCAGTGAGCCGCGTACTGTAGAGAACGCGGCCATTTTTTGCGATCACGAACAGACGGCTGGGCCAGGCTGCATAGGCCGTCTCGACTGTGTCGCTGATGGTGTCGACAACCGCAGGGAACGGCAGATGGAGTTGGCGGCTGCACATAACGGCATGTTGCTGCTTGTCACTCAGGTTGGCAGCGGGGGCAATTTCGACATCTTCGCGCCGATTGCGGGTGCTCTGCCAGTTCCCGGAGGCGTGAGCTTCACGGATGTAGACGAGCAGGAATGGGACCGAAGCTCCATATTGCCGATGCAAATTCTTGAGGGCTCCGGCGGAAGAGCGGAAATTAGGGCAGGTGTAGCTGCCGAAAACCAGGACCGCGCCCGATCTGGCGTAGAGGTCTCGAAGTCTAACCTGCCTGCCTGGGTCCGTGGTGGGCAGCTCAAAATCAGGAGAAAGGTCGTTTACCTTCGGACCGGGCTCCTTCGCACGAGCAATTTGCAATAGCTTGCGGGCAGTGGCGGCTTCGCGCGCAGCTTCAGCATTTAGATGTAAGCCTTGATAGACGCCGCGCAGGGCTTCGTGGGCTTCGAGCGAATCCGGGAGATATTTGACCGCAAGCTCGAGATGCGGGCGGGCCATCTGGAGATCTTGCGTTCCGCTCAAGCACTGGCCGAGCGCGAGCTCGGCATCGGCGGATTGAGGGCGCAGAGCCAGCGCCCGCTCGAGGAATGGTTTGGCTGCCACGAATTGCTTGCGAACCGTGAGGATCTCGCCCAGCTCGAGATTGGCCGGGAAGTCAGCGGGATTGCGAGAGAGCTCTTTGCGGAACGCGGTCTCGGCTGCGTCCGGGTCGCCGGTTGCGAGCAGCGCCTGTCCGTAGAAGGATTGCAGCTCAGGCAGGTTCGCATCGAGCTCGACGGCCGCAGCGAACTGATTGACAGCGGCTGGATAATCGCCGGACTCAAACATGCGGGTGCCTAATAAGAAACGGGCTTGGGCCGTGTCGCCGTTTCGCAGAATGCGGTCGAGAAAGACCTGGCCCTCCGGAATGCGCTGCAATCGAATCAGGGCTGTTCCGAGCAGATAAGCGAATCCGAGATCATCCGAACTCTTGTCCAGACCTGCCGTGTTTTGCGTTTCGATTGGCTGGAGGAGTTCTATTACCCGTGCGTTTTCGCCTGACTGCAGGTAGCAATCGGCGAGAAGCAAGGTGATCTTGATGTCTTGGGGCGAAGCCTGATGCAGACTGGCCAGGCGCTTGGCGGCTTCGGAAATACGGCCGCTTTTTTCGTAAGCCAGAGCGATATTCAGGGCAATGCGAGGGTCGCCTGGAAGTAGTTTATCGGCGGCGGCGTATTCGGCGATGGCTTCGTCATAGCGGCCGAGATCGACCAATACGACTCCGAGGTTCACGTGGGCGGCGACTTCGTCGGGCCGGAGCTGCAAAAGGGCGCGATAGGCTTTCTCGGCAGTGGCGTAGTCGCCTGACTGCTGGGCTTGAACAGCGCGTTGAGTGAGGGCAATGGGATCGTCGCTCTGCGCGGGCAGGGCGGGGGAGAGCGCGAAGGCAACGAGAAGACTAATTCGGATATGGTTCATTTGCCCTCACGATCCGAATTTGATGATCAGTGAACTTGTGATGCGAGCCGGGAATTTCGATTTTCGGCATGTGACAGGAGACGCAGTTGGCGGGACCGGTGGCCGCTCCCTCACGGTCGCGGCTCGGTACGATCTGATTCAGCGCTGGCGAACCGGGTGCGGGACTGGTGGCCGCTCCCTTACGGTCGCGGCTCGGTACGATCTGATTCAGCGCTGGCGAACCGGGTGCGGGACTGGTGGCCGC
>JBAUUG010000381.1:0-2922 GCA_049582585.1 Bryobacteraceae bacterium
TCTGGATCTAAGCTTTTTCAATGAGCTCAAGAACCGCTTTGGCGCTCCCGGCGAGTTCGCGCAAGCTTACGTCATCGCGCACGAGGTGGGACACCACGTCCAGAAGCTTCTGGGAATCGAACCGAAAGTGCGCCGGCTCGCTGCTCAGAGGCCCGAGGCGGCCAATCGATTATCCGTGCGTCTGGAGCTGCAGGCGGATTGTTTCGCGGGCGTCTGGGCGAGCTCGACCGAACAGCGCGGCATCATTCACGCAAGTGATGTAGCCGCAGCACTGCGCGCCGCTGCCGCCGTGGGCGACGACCGTTTGCAAAAGATGTCGACCGGACATGTCAGCCCCGAAACCTTCACGCACGGAAGTTCCGCGCAGCGCGTAGGATGGTTTCGTACCGGGCTTGAATCGGGAAAAATTTCTGCATGCAACACCTTCCAGGTGCGCAGAGCGCAATGAATCGGCGATCATTCTTACAGGCCGGTGCGGCTGCCCTCACTATCAGTAGCGCTAAAGCAACGTTTCAAGACGAGAAGCCGCGTAGAGTCGGCCTGATCGGTTGCGGCTGGTACGGGAAGACCGATCTGCTGCGGCTGATTCAAGTCGCGCCCGTCGAGGTCATCTCGCTGTGCGATGTGGATACGCAAATGCTCTCTGACGCGGCGAATATTGTTGCGTCCCGGCAACGGTCTAAGAAAACTCCACGCACTTACTCTGATTACCGCCGGATGCTAGCCGCCAAGGACCTGGATCTGGTCCTGATTGCGCCACCCGATCACTGGCACGGTCTGATTATGATTGATGCCGTGAAGTCGGGCCTCGACGTTTGGGTTCAGAAACCGATCAGCGCCGACGTAATCGAGGGGATGGCGATGGTCGCGGCAGCGCACAAATATAATCGCGTGGTGCAGGTGGGCTTGCAGCGCCGCAGCACGCCGCACATCGTCGAAGCCAGAGACCGCTTCATCAAAGAGGGCAGGCTGGGAAAGATCGCGCTGGTCGAGATCTATTGCTACTACCATATGCGGGCGACTGAAAATCCGCCCGATACCGCGCCGCCGCCCAATTTGGATTACGAGATGTGGACCGGCCCAGCCCCCATGCGGCCCTACAACCGGTTAGTGCATCCACGCGGATGGCGCGCATTCATGGAATACGGCAACGGAATCGTCGGCGACATGTGCGTGCACATGCTCGACATGACGCGCTGGATGCTCGATCTCGGCTGGCCGGGGCGAGTCGCGTCCACGGGGGGAATCTTCGTCGAAAAAGCCAGTAAAGCGAACATCTCCGACACGCAAACGGCAACTTTCGATTTCGAAGACCTGCGTGTCGTCTGGCAGCATCGCAGTTGGGGAGAAGCCGCCGATCCGAAGTATCCGTGGGGCGCCACATTCTACGGTGACAAGGGAACTTTGAAAGTGAGCGTCTACAGTTACGACTTCGTTCCGCTAGGAAGTGGTCAACCCGTTCACCGCGATGTCACGTACGAACTGGACCAATACCCGGAAGATAAAACCGAGAAGGATCTCGAAAGACACGTAGCGCCGGCGATTCGCTACCACATGAAGAATTTCCTGCACGCCATCGACACTCGTTCCAAGCCCGTTTCGACCATCGAAGAGGGATATATCTCGACCGCTTCATGCATTCTCGCCAACAATGCAATGAAGCTGGGGCGCACGCTTACCTGGGATGCTCAGACTCAGCGCGTGGTCAATGATGAGGAAGCAAATCGGCTGCTCGCGCGATCGTACCGTCGACCTTGGCGGCATCCGGATCCTCAAAGCGTGTGATTGTTCTAAAGCCCTAATACCGCTCTGCCGATTAGGAGACAGAAGGAGAACACGAGATTGATTTTTGCCACACTGTTACTGATGGGCTCCGGAGTAGCATTGCTGACATTCTTCAAGCGCCGCAATCGCCGCCTTGGAATAAGAACCTCCGCGGAGTAACGCAGGGCGCGCCAACGGAACCGCGCGCATGAGCAAGCGGCGGAAATCGAGCCCGGAAGCCTCAACCTCCCAGCCATGTCGCGATGGTTTTTTCCCACTCGACCAGGAACGTCTTCTGCCCGTTGCGCGTTCTCCACCAGCTCTCAGGCGTGAAGAACGGGTCGGGAGCGGGAACTACGTACACTTGAACCCAAGGATTCACCGTCCGCATGAGGCGAGCTGCGCGCGCAGTGTGGAAGTTGCTTGTCACTAGAATGATTTTTCGAATCCCATGCGCTTTGAAATACGCACCCAGAAATCCCACTTCGGACCGAGTAGAGTCTGCATGGTTCGGTAGCGGACGAAATATGGATCCAGGATATCCCTGGCGCCCCGCATACGCGATCATCACGTCAGGTTCGCGCTCCATCGGAAGGATGATGCCACTGACGAGGACGTACGGCGCATATCCTTGCTCCTCCAGTTGCGCGGCCTCTATGACGCGCGTTCCGTATTCGTCACCGCCCAGCACCACGATGGCGTCGGCTTTATGAGGACCGTCATTTTCAACTAAACCGGACGCAAGGCCAGTCAGAACACGCACGCGCAACAGCCAAGCTGCAACCGCTAATGCAATGAGAAGGATGGGCAGAGCGAGACAGCCGCGACATATTGATTTTTTCATCTGCGCCAACGCATGCGCAAATTCCCGCGGTCACTTGATAATATCCGGCACGGGAACACTTTTCTTTTTACGTGGAGATCCGAGCTTGACGCCGAATATGGTGATCTTGCCGCTGCTCGTATCCACAGGCTCCCAGCCGATGTCGAGGCCTGCCTTCGCCGTTAAATCGCGCACCGCATAGAATGCATCGAATGAATCCGCATTCAGAAGGCAGGAGACATAGCAGCGCTTGCGGTCAATTGTCGAGAGAAAATTCCTGAACGCGCTACCCGGGCCTCGGGCCTGGTCAATCGTTTCTCCAAAGCGAATTCGTC
>JBAUUG010000382.1:0-7155 GCA_049582585.1 Bryobacteraceae bacterium
GTTCCTCGAGCATTATTTTTCGTAGCTGGGTCACAAGGACCTCCTTTGTGACCCAAACTATCCCAGCTTAGAAACCGCCGCTACTGCGCCCACGCGTAGCGTCTGCCGCTTCGGCTTCGTTCAAGTCCCGATATCAGATTCTAGAAGAATAACCGGATTCCGAGCTCCACCATCCTAGAAAAGTTTGCCTGCGAGTTAATCACTCCAAAACCAGCTGTACCGAAGGTTGTGTCCGGAGCATTGAAGAGCGGCGTGTTGAAAGCGTTCAGCAAGCTCGTGCGGAACTGGCCCTTAAACTTCTCCGAAATAGTGAACGTCTTGAAGAGCGACATATCCCAGTTTGCTTGACCCGGTCCACGCATCCCAATCGCGCGCGCCACATTGCCGAACGTGAGTGCGGGAGCCTCCGAAAACGCTGCGGGATTAATGTAGTCGTTCAAACGCGATTCCAAACTGCCGCTGGTCTGGGGCGACATTCCTGTTGCATTCGGACGCTGCACGTCGTAGCCGAAAAGGGAGTTGTTGTTCGGACTTTGCGTGATCTGTAGCGGGAATCCGGTCTGATAGATCGAAATCGCGTTGAGCGACCATCCACCCGCAAAGGCGTCCATCCATCTCCCGGCCGATCCCAAATACGGCTTGCCCTTCCCGAATGGAAGTTCATAGGTAAACGTGGTGGCCCAACGCAGCGGAGAATCGTAGTAAGAAGGCGACCAATCGGCTGCCGGGTTGTAGGGATTCTGCGGATAACCGGCATTTCCAGCATTGAGGAAACTGCCTGGACCGCCCGATCCTTCATCGAAGCTCCGTGACCAGGTCAACGTAGAGAGAAATGTCAGACCGTGGCTCAGCCGTTTCTCCGCTTTAATTACCAGCGAATCGTATTTCGCGTGATCGTAATCGGAGAGGCTCAGATCGATTTCGCCAAACTCGGGATAAGGCAGGAGCGTCTGATACCTGCCCACCGTCGGTCCGCCGAAGTTACTCGTGCTGCTAATCACTCCATACAGCGGATTCGAGATGCTCTGCGTGAGGGCAGCATAGCCTTGCGCGAAGTAAGAAGGATTCAAAGCGTTGATATTCACTAAGCCGCTCATGGTCGTCAGGTGAGAGGAACGCGACCCGACGTATCCCACCTCGAGCGCGATGCCGGCCGGCAACTCGCGTTGTACATCGATCGAGAATTGATTTACGCGCGGAGATCTTGCGCTCGGGTTGGCAAATTCAATCGTTTGCCCGACGCCCGACAGCGCTCCCAGCGTATTTCCTACCGGTTGATTCAGACCGTTCGGAAACGGATTCGTGAGCGAGCCGTCCGGAGTGCGATAACCGTCGGTTGTGAAGGTATTTGTTGTAGTTGCGTAATAACCCGCGGTTTGGATTGGAGCGCCGATGCCAAAGGGAGGCGCCCAGAATAAGCCATAACCGCCTCGAACCACGGTCTTGTTGTCAAGCTGCCAGGCGATCCCGGCACGCGGGCCCCACTTGCTCCAGTTCGGATCTCCAATCGATGTCTGAGTGCCGTGGACACCGGCGAATTCGACAACTCCATTAGTGGTCAGCCCGGCCACTTGCGACTGAATTGGATTTGAAACATCACCCGCGAAGCCAGTTACCATGCCGCTATTTTGCTCCTGCAGGCCGTCCTCGTGCTCCCAGCGCAGGCCGAAATTAAGGGTGATTCTGCTGCCCAAACGGAAATCGTCCTGCACATAGCCGCCGTAATAAATCGCGAAGTCGTTGAGGTAGGTTGGTACGGTAATCTCTGCATCATGCGGGAAGCCGAGCAGCATGTCGGCCAGATCCGCTCCCCCAGTGCCATTCGACGGAGAGGATGCGGTGAAAACGCCGTTAAAGTTGTATTCGCCGCCGCCGTTCCCATAGTCAAGTCCCGCCGTGTGGATGCGGCGATAATCAAATCCGGCAGTAAGGCTATGGCGACCCATAAACCGGGAGACGCTGGTTGAGAAGTTGTAGGAGTAGTGGATGTAATCAAAATCGTTGTTCGTGCCCGTGCCGCCCAGGCTGCTATAGGCGGTTGAAAGATTCACCTGCGGGAACACTGGCGAGATCACCTCGTTGGTGAGAGTAGGGCTGAATCCCAGGGTCGCTAGGTTGAAGCCGGAACTCACCTGGTATCCGTAGTTTGGAAAACGGTTGAAACCGTACCTGACCGATAGGACGGTGGTTGGGGACAGAGTAAAGACGCTGTTTGCCTGCGTTGCGTTTACGTTGCGCAGCAACCGCCACTGATCGGGAGATGAAATGCTGTTGAACCAGGTGTTACCCGGCTCCAGAGACAAATAGGTCAAGTAACTGAAGTTAGCGTGCCACCAATCGGTGAACTGCTCGTCCAGCTTGAAAGTTGTCTGGTGTGCTCTCGCGGGCAGGCTTCCAGCCGCGGTCAGGTCGTTCTGTCCATAGTAGGAGGGAGTGGAGGAAGGCATGGCCAATGTACTCGCAATCGCAAGCCCCACTGGGTTCAACTGGCTCGGCGGGATGATGTTACCCGGGTACGGTTGACGCGTGAACGGGTTGTATATCGTCAGTAATTGGCCGCTTTGGGTAAATGTCTGCGAGAAGTTGCCCACGCGCTCCAACGCCGTCGGCGTATAGAGCTGCGAAGAGTTTGACTGAGTATCGTCATACCCTTCTCTGGCGATCCAGAAAAATGTCTTGTTCTTGCCGTCGTACAGTTTCGGAATCCAGACTCTGCCGCCCAGCGCCAGCGAGTAAGTGTAATTCCATTGCGGAGGCAGGGGCAATCCGGCCGCGTTGTTGAAGAAATTGTTTGCCGACCAACTGGTCTGGCGCGTGCTGCCATAAGCCGCGCCGTGATAAGCGTTCGAACCCGATTTGAGAAACGTGTTGAACATGCCGCCTCCGGTGCGTGCCATGGACGCGTCGTAAGTGTTCGCCTGAATCTTTACTTCCTGCACCGCCTCAATCGAGGGGATGATGATGGCACGGTTGTCGGCGTCTGTGATGGGAACACCGTCGAGCAGATAATTGTTTCCGCGCACCGGGCCGCCGGAGATCGAGATCTGGGAAGACCCGCTCTGATCTTCCATTCGGTTATAGGCCGGATCGCCGATCGGCATCACGTTTTGCGCCACTTTCGACATCTGGAATGGATTACGCCCCAAATTCGGCAAATCAACTAACTGCTGATTGTCGATCACCTGACCTTGTGAGGCATTGGTGTTCTCCACAAGCGGCACTTCTTCAGTTACCGTTACACTCTGGGAAACATTCCCGATTTCCAGCTTTACGTCGACCGACACGAACTCCTGCGTGCCGACGGTGATTCCTTTTTGTTCGTATCTCTTAAAGCTCGGACTTTCGGCGGCAATCGAGTAAATAGCCGGCTCCACATTGCTGAACACGTAGGTTCCATCAGACGTGGTAAGCGTTGAGCGAATGACGCTGGTTCCTGCATTGATCAGACTGACTTTTGCACTCGCAACGGGAGCGCCCTGCGGGTCGGTGACGTCGCCTCTCACCCCGCCTTGGTAACTCTGGCCGGTCAAAACAGCGGGCAGGACACATAGCATGAGCGATAGAACACCTGCCGCCGTGCTTGCTTGTCGAAAATTCCAGGATCTGTTTAAGTACACGTAGCACCCCTTCTGAGAATTGAGAAGTTCTGTCTACACTACTTGCGTAGGTTGGCGCGGGTGGTCGTACAGTGACGTGGGGCTCTCTTAACCTGGAGCTGGATCCCGACTCAGGGAAGGGCGCTGACGCCCTCAGGCATGCTGCAAATACTCAGCAGTTGCCCTCCGAATAGAAAACCCACTGAACTTGTTAGAGGAGTATAACACCAAAAATCACTATGCAATAAAGAAAATTTCTATGGACTTGATACCGTTGGAGCGTTCAACCTTCCTAACCAGCAGGAATCCATCAGGTAAACTGCGGAAAGGGCGCGGTCATGTGAAGCGCTCATCTCCCTGTTTGAGAAGCCCCGCGTGCGTGCATTAGTTCGCTCTTCGATGCTGGTTGGCGCGTTGGCCGCTAGGATCTGGTCCGCAGCTGCACCGGCACCCGTGCGGGTTACCGTCTTAGTCAGCTTTGAACAGCCTCGCTCCGGCGCGTCTCTCGAAAACCTGCAGAGCCAACTACATGGCATCCTGAGCGGAGCCGGCGTCCAATTGGACGTGCGCGATCGAAACGAGGTGCGCGCGGGCGCGGAGTTCGGCCAACTGCTGGTGTTTTATATCAAGGGCTATTGTTCGATGGAGTCTCTGCCCGTCGGAGCTCTATCGGACGAGCGGGGTCCGCTTGCGATGGCGTACTCGACCGACGGTAAGATTCTCTCCTTCGCGGAAGTCGAATGCGATAACGTACGTCTATCGCTCGAGCGCGTTCTAGGCAGACAGAGCACCAGAGCCTATCAACCCGTCTTCGATACAGCTTTGGGGATGGTCATGGCGCATGAGATTTATCACATGCTGGCGAAAACATCTGAACACACGCGCACCGGCTTGACGAAGCCAGGTTTGACCGCGCGCGAACTTCTCGACAAGAAACTATCGATGCCCGATATTGCGCAGCTTGCGATTCGGCAGAATTTATCCGGCTTGCGTCAGCGGTAATCAGTTCACCGGACCGGCCGAAAAATTTTCTGTCGTTCGCTGTTCCACGGTGATACACTGCTGTTGAAACAGTCCTCTGAGCCTCCACTCTCCCAGAGCGGCCCTTCCAGCTTTTGAGGAACCCCACGTTGAGTATTTCCAAGCCCGCGTTTCGGCTGCGAACTTTCAAATTCAAGAGTGAGGACAAAATCAATGTCAACTGTTATTAGCGAAGGACAAAGAGCCGACTTGCTTCGTCGAGGATATTCGCGGAGGAGCTTTGGGCGAATTGTTTCTATTCTAACTGCGGGCGCAACGCTTCCGTTTTATAACGAGCACGCGCTGGCGCAGCTATCGATGGTGAAGAACATGCCTCCGGATGCGGTCAAAATCAACGCGAATGAGAACCCCATGGGGCCTTCGCCCGAAGCGGCCGATGCCATCCACAACGCGATCAAGAAAGGCGGCCGTTACATGTATGAGGAAACTTATACATTGGCGGAAGCGATGGCGGATGTGGAGGGTCTGAAGGCCGGCTACAAGCCCAGTGAAACATCGGTGGAGATTTTCGCGGGTTCAAGCGCGCCGCTGCACCAGGCTGTGCTGGCCTTTTGCTCGAAGGACCGGCCGTTCGTCAAAGCAGATCCAGGTTATGAAGCAGGAGAGCGCGCCGCGAAATTCATTGGCGCGAGCGTGGTGAATGTTCCTTTGCGCAAAGGCGCCTTTGACCACGACGTGAAGGCGATGATCGCAGCAGCGCCGAACGCCGGTCTCTTCTATATCTGCAATCCGAATAATCCAACCGGCACCCTCACCCGGCGTTCCGATATCGAATACCTAGTCGCCAATAAACCCGACGGCTCAGTTGTCATGATTGACGAAGCCTACATACACATTTCCAAGAATGCCGTCCCGTGCTCCGATATGGTGGCTGCCGGCAAGGACGTCGTGATTTTGAGGACGTTTTCGAAGTTGTACGGGATGGCAGGCTTGCGAGCCGGCGCAGCCTTTGCAAGACCCGACCTGCTGGAGAAAATTACTCCCTACAGCGCCGGTGCGATGCCGATAACCGCGATGGTGGGCGCCACGGCGAGCATTCGCTCAAAGACTCTGGTGCAGGAACGCCGGAAAGCGATGGGTGACATTCGCGAAGATACGTTCAGCTGGCTCGCTTCGAAGAACGTGGAATTTATTCCGTCTGAGAGCAACTGCTTCATGATGAACGTGAAGCGGCCGGGCGTCGAATTCTACCGGGATATGGCGGCGCAGAAGGTCTACATCGGCCGAGTCTGGCCGGTCTGGCCCAACTGGGTTCGCGTCACCGTCGGCAGCAAGGACGACATGTCCAAGTTCAAAGACGCTTTTGCGAAGTGCTACAACGCGTGAGCGGTGTTTTCCGGGCGTAACCACGCGCGGTTGTTGCCGTGTAGCCACATGGAGCACTCTGTAGTTTCCGACGCAAGAGGTACATTTTTCTTGAAATGGTTCCGTATTCGGTACTCCTGGCGCATATTTGCCGGCGATCTTGCGGGCGGGCTCGTAGCGGCTCTCATCGCGTTGCCGTATGGTTTGGCCATGGCGAATTTGATGGGCCTGCCGCCCGTTCTTGGGCTGTTTACCTCGATATCGACTGCTCCCGTCACAGCCCTGCTCGGGCGTAATCCCGTTCTCATCGGCGGCACCGCAAGCGCGACTGTTCCATTCATTGCTCAAGCCGTTCACTCACAGGGGGCAGGCGGAGCGGCCAAAGTGTGTATGGGCGCCTCGGTTTTCCTGCTGGTCTTTTGCTTCCTCCGGCTCGGGCGTCTCATTCAGAAGATTCCGCATTCTGTTGTGACCGGTTTCTCATGCGGAATCGGCGCCATGATGATTCTTTCTCAGCTCGGCGTCATGCTCGGCGTGCGGGCGGTTGTCGACCGGACGTCGAACAACATGCTGTATCAAAGCTGGCAGGTTCTTGCCCGAGCGCGTGACACGCAAGCGGGCGCTCTCATCATCAGCGGTGTCGTTATCGTGGTGGCCCTGCTCTGTGCGCGTTATGTTCCAAAAGCGCCTGCGCCGCTGATTGCGGTCCTGGTATCGGTAGCAGTTGGCCTCCTCTTTGGCTTTCGGCAACGCGAAATAGGCCGGCTTCCATTCGAGATCCCTCCCTTTGCGGGGTTTTCCTGGACGCCTGCCGACGTGCTGATGGTGACGCCCGCCGCTTTCGGATTGGCCTTAGTTTCCGCGGTCAATCTCCTCCTCACATCGCGCGTTGTGGAGCACTTTCGCGGACGTCACCAGCAACTCAGGCGCGCCGACGCCGACACAGAACTGGGCGCGTACGGGATTGCCAATATGGTGGCCGCGGTTTTTGCCGCCCCGATGAGCGTCGGCATTCCGGCGCGTAGTCTAGCTAGTGTCCGGTCGGGGGCCTCGACGCGCATGGCTAATTTGTTCCACGCGGTATTTCTGCTGGCCTTCCTTGCGCTGGGTGGACGCTACATCTCGCATGTCCCTGTGCCGGCTCTGGCGGGCGTCACGGCGTATATCGGCATCTGCCTGCTCGAGTGGGGAGCCTGGCGGCGGCTTCCCAAAA
>JBAUUG010000383.1:0-5081 GCA_049582585.1 Bryobacteraceae bacterium
GCAGGAAAGCCGCCAAAAGAGGCACGTAGCTCAGCTTCCCGAAGTGCCTCTCATAATCCGGAATGCTGAAGATAAGCAACGCGGCGCACCCGGCAATCACGCCTTGAGTAAAGTCACTGAACAGCAGCATGTCCCGAAGCGGGTCCCGCAGGCTGATCATGAGAATCAAACCGATTCCCGATAGTGCGAACATGAGCGGAAACAAAAGATGGTCGCCCGCGAAGCTGCGAACGCGCCAAAGCACATGCGTCACCCAAAATGCCGCGAAGAACAACCCGATCCAACTAAAAAATTGCCGGTTGTAATCGCCTGCATTCCGAACCCTGAAGTGCGGCTTGATCGCCGCAAACTCTGCGGGCGTGAGCAGGGGAATCGAAAGCACACGTTCGGTTTCGCCGCCGCGGAACGACTCCCACTTCCTGGAAAACCAACTGAGGCGCGCTTGTCTTTCCTCCTCGCGTTGCTGCCTGCGTTCCCGCGATTCAGCGAATCGTTGCGCAAACGAACTCAGGCCGCGAGACCTGGTAAGGTCCGCCTCCGTCACCCGCAGCCGGGCCAACGCGCCGACGTTGCTGAATCGCTCGCCGTGGCGCTTTAGGTTATAAATCCGATTCGCAACAAAATCCTGATCCGAAGGTGCCGCAATCAAATTCAGATACGGAATCAACTGTTGCGGTCCGGAGAGTTCGTTCAAGTTGAGGGTTTGTTTCTCTTGCTCGGCAACGTTGTATGTCTTGGCCCGATACACAAGCCACAGCCCGACCGCTAAAACGGCCGAGGCCGCGATCAGCCACACAAGCTCGGCTCCCCGCGATGCGGCGCGCGCCCGGCGCTCAGTCGCGATGCGTTCCTGAGTGCGTGCGGCGATCTCGGTCCGTGAGATTTTCATTGCGCGATTCCACCGCCTTGCAGTTGGTCCAATCGCTGATCGACAGTCTGCTCTCCCTCGAGAGCCTTCAATCGATTGCGCGCCGCATCGCCGAACAGTCCGGCCTTATCATATAGATCTTCCGCATGGACGTAATCCTGTTTGGCTTTGTTCAGGTAATCTCGCTCCTGATCGGAGTTTCGCGTGAATCCGCGCGATTGCCTCCACATCCGGTCAGCGCGGCGGCGATACCCGTCGGCAAGTAACGCCCTCTCGCGATTGCCCATAGGGTGCCCATGACTTGCCGCGTTATTCAAAGCGTCTTCGGCTCTTTCTACATCGTTTAGATCGTAAATGTACAGAGCCGCCAGGCCAAGATATGGGTCGGGCGAATGTTTCAGAAGTTCTGCGGCTTCCTCAAACTTGTTAACGGCCGCGTTGAGCCGTTTCTGACGGGCTGCGGCGTGGAGACCGCTCCCTTCAATGCGATCGATATGCCCTTCGCATAATCTCAACCGCCCCTCTATGCCGTTATCGTCGGGCGACAATTCAAGAGCTCGCGACAGATCGTTTCGCGCCGCGACCCATTGCGGCTCGTTGACCATTGGGGCGTCACTGTCGCGATACTCCGCGATGGTTTCATCCGCAGCGCCGATCAATCGTTTCTTGAGCGCCCTCTCCGCTCCCCATAGCGATAACGGCAGGTGCATCCTCTTGTCGAGGGCTTGATATCGTGTCCAGGCATCATCCAGGTTAGTTACGCGCTCAGTCTGCAAGTCAGCTTTCAGCTTATCGGCCTCGTCCCAGAAATTGATTTGTATGGAAATAAGCGCCACGATAATCAGGCAGGTCACGGCAAATGCTGCCAGGCAGCCGAGCGCCCTTTGACCCCGCCGCATCTTCACAACTGGAATTAAGGGCCGTGCGGACCTGATGGTTCGATCGTCTGCCGGCGCTGGGCGAACCGGAGCGGTTGTGCGAACCGTCGCATTGCTGTCGAACGCATTACTGCCAAATTGGGCAGCCGGATGAAAAGCTTCGGCCAGCACCGGCTGTCCGTTCTGAAAACGGATTAAATCCCGATTGACCTCAAGCGCAGTTTGATACCGCCGTGCAGGGTCGCGCGCCAGCATTTTGAGAACGATGCGCCGCAACGGCTCAGGGCATGATGCCGGCAAAGGATCCGGCGGCTGCGGAGAACGGATGCGGCGCTCGAGACGCTCCTTCGAAGGCTCGTCAAAAGGCAGCCGGTTCGTGATCGTCTGGTACAAGAGGACACCCACCGACCATAGATCCGAATGTGCGTCCATGTTCTGGCTTTCCAGACGCTCCGGCGAGCAATACGCCGTGCTCGCGAACATATTCATGGTGTATTTGCGGGTATGCGTCAACGCCTTTGCAATTCCGAAATCCAGAACCTTTACCTGGTTTTGCCTGTCCAGCCGGACATTGCGCGGTTTCAAATCGCCGTGAATGATGCCTGAAAACCGCCGATCGCCGATGTTGGTGTCGAAGGCACTGAGATTCTCGAGCATTTCGCATAGCTCTCTCGCGACGTGTACGGCAAATCCGGGATGCAACGGACCACGCGCCAGTAAAGCCGACAGATCCTCGCCTTCGATGAATTCCATATCGATGTACAGATCACCGGAAATCTCGCCGTAACCGTTCACGGTCACCACGCGCCGGTCCACGCCGCTGAGACGTTTCTGCAACTCCGCTCCCAGCCGCTCCGCATCAAGGATGTCCCGATCTTCGGGTTCCGAACCCTTGTAAACGATTTTGAGCGCGACGTCGCGTCCCCCGTCCGTATCGCGCGCAAGGAAAACGTCACCCATCGCGCCACGTCCGATCAAGCGAATGATCTGATATCGGCCGTAGCGGTCACCCGCGTTCACGGCTGGCCTTCCTGGAGCGGGATAATGCGGAACTTCGGCCGGTCATCCGCTTTGCCCGCAGGGTTGAAGAAATTCCGTTGCAGGATCGCTTCATCCGCCGCTGGCAGCCAAATCGCCTCCGCCCCATTTTCGCCGAAAACGTTCCCCGCTATCGACGGGCGAAGTGTCGAGCGTACGAACAGACCGGGCCGGAGTGAATTGGCTTGGCCGCCGTTATCGAGAACGACGTTATTTTCTATCGCTGGAGCGGCCGCGCCGGTCAGTACGATTCCCGCACCCGCGTTGTTATGGATGTAGCACGCAAAAATTGCGCCGCGCGAGTTACCGCTGAATTCGACGCCGGCCGCGCGAGCGCCTCCGATGTCATCACGCGCCAGGATTACATCACTATCATGGATGCCGATTCCAATCTCGCCAGCTCGAATCTCGAAACCCTCCAGGCGGGCGTGTTGAAGACCATCCGCGCGGACCGAGCCCTGGATCACGGCCTCATGCGCGTGATCCGCAATCAGCTCGACACCTTCCTTCAATGTCACGGCTTCCGTATACGTCCCTGGACCGACTGAGACCGTATCGCCCGATCGAGCTTTCTTAAGCGCTTGGCCGATAGTGTCGGGAGCGGCCACACGCAACACTTGTGCCGCGGGCGCCACAGGGACTCGCAACACGAAGTTTTCAATGACGAACAGGATCACCGCACCCAGCAATGCGCCATAAAGAACGTAGGCAGGTCCGCTGCGAAACCACGGAGCCGAGGTCATCGCCGCGACTGGCGTCATGCGGTCGGTTCTTTCCCCTACAGCATCGCGTGCGTCCCCGCGCGCCGCGAATTCGTCGCCTTCAATCAATACTGCCGATACGTTGTCCTTGCCGGTTTCGTTCGCCGCCGAAATCAAATCTCGAACCGCTGCCCAACCATGGCCGGCGTTTTGCTCAACTATGTTCAAGATCCTTTCGGAGGAAATCGCATCGCTCAACCCATCGCTGCATAGCAGGAAAGCGCTATCACTCTCGAACGGAATCGTCAGAATCTCAATAAATTCCTGATCGTCAGGCGTGCGCTCCTGAGATCCAACATCGCGATATACCTCGTTGCGGCGCGGGTGCTGCATGGCTGCAGCTTCGGTCAATTCGCCGCTGTCTTCCCGCTCACCTACGGGCGAATGGTCGTGAGTGATCTTTTCGATGCGGCCGCGCTTGATCCTATAGAATCGCGAATCGCCGACATGGCCGACCGTGATCTGCCCGTCTTCAACAATTGCGGCAGTGAGCACGCAAGCCATGCCGTTCCACTGGGGCTTCTCTTGGGCAGCCGCGTAAATCGCGTTATTGGCCAGCGTAATCGCCTCGCGGAGCCGCTGCTCGACGCTGTCGGTTTGCCGCTCGATCCTCGCCCGCACCCGCTCGACCGCAATTTCCGCGGCGTGCTCGCCGGCTTCGTGCCCGCCCATGCCATCGACAACCAGAAAAAATCCTCGCGCGTCGTCGCAATAAACGCGATCTTCATTGTTGGGGCGAACGATGCCTTGATCGGTTAAGAAGGCTGAGATGTAGCGGGGAACAGCCGGCGGCATCGGCTAAATCTTCCTGCGTCCGAAGATCACCGCGCACACCGCGAACACCAGCAGCGCAACCACGAATACGTACCGCGCCGAATGAAGAGCCGTCATCGCTGCTTAACTGCCTTGAAATCAATAAACAACACGCCCGCGAGGCCAATACGTGCCTTGCTGGGCAGCGGCATCTCGACGTTCGTATCCACTTCCTCGCCGTTGATGCGCTGAATACCGGGAGGCACCCGCCTGCCGTCCACCGTAGTTCCGAGACTGCTTAGGTCCTTGATGAACAATTGCCCGCTGGATGGATCGCGGCGAATCTGAATGTGCTCGCGAGAGACGTCTTTCTTGGCTTTCAGTTTCAAATCGACCCAATGATCCGCTGAGCCGCGGCCGATCTTTACCAGATCTTTTGTGACTTGATATGTGTGAGCGCCCGTGTCATCTTCGTAGGCGAGATTCGCGTAAACGATTCCCGTCGCGCGATGCGTGTCCACATTGCCTGTGCGCTGCGTGGAAGTGGTAACCGTTTGCCCGTCGCTCCGCCTCTTGCTGACCCGCTCTGTCAGCGTACCCACGCGGTCTTCCGCTTCAGTCGCCACCGGAAAAGTTGAATGAATCACCAGCGGATTCTCACGCGCATCATCGTCCGTATTCTCGTGGAACTCGACCCACCATTCTCCCAGCGTTTCGTACCGCTTTTTTCTTTTCTTTCCTCGCCCAACCGATATTTTCAGTTTCGGCTCGCCGGTTCTGTTG
>JBAUUG010000384.1:0-7950 GCA_049582585.1 Bryobacteraceae bacterium
CTGTTAGACAAGCTCAAACTGCTGCCTAAGCTCGGCGAGCTGAGCGCGGCGTTTCCGAAGATTGTTGCAAGCGGCGCATGCAAAGAGATCATTCGACGCTCTGGATTTTCACTGCATGAGTTTCCGATTCTCCATTGCTGGCCCGGGGATGCTGCCCGGTTCATAACTCTGCCGATGGTCTTTTCGAAAGATCCCGAAACAGGCAAGCGGAATTGCGGCATGTACCGCATGCAGGTCTTCGATGGCCAGACCACCGGCATGCACTGGCAGAAACATAAGCAAGGCGCGGAGCATTACCGGCGGCTCGCGGCTGAGGGGAAAGGCGGGCGTATGCCGATCGCGGTCGCCATCGGCTCCGATCCCGCGACTATATATTCAGCAGTCCTGCCACTTCCTCCCGCCGTGGACGAGATGATGTTTGCCGGTTTTCTGCGCGGCAGGCCTGTCGAGATGGTGAAGTGCGAAACATGCGATATCGAGGTGCCCGCGAATTCCGAGATCGTGCTGGAAGGCTATGTCAATCTTGGCGAACTCCGGCGAGAGGGTCCGTTTGGAGATCATACCGGCTTCTATTCGCTGGATGACGAGTATCCGGTCTTCCACATCGAATGCATCACGCACCGCAAGAATCCCATCTACGCGACGACGATCGTAGGGCCACCCCCGATGGAAGACTTCTACATGGGCAAGGCGATCGAGAGGATTTTCCTGCCTTTGATGCGCATGCAGCTTCCGGAAGTGCGCGATATCTGTATGCCGGCGGAAGGCATATTTCACAATTTGATTCTGGTTTCCATTCGCAAATCGTATCCTGGACAGGCGCGGAAAGCGATGCATGCCATTTGGGGCCTTGGACAAGCCATGTTCAGCAAATGCATTGTGGTGGTTGACGAGGATGTGAATGTGCAGAACGTCGCGGAAGTCACTTGGAAAGCTTTGAACAATATCGATCCACAACGCGATATCGAGTTCTCGATGGGGCCGATCGATTCGCTCGATCATGCCAGCCGAATGCCGAATTACGGATCGAAAATGGGCATAGATGCTACGACAAAGTGGCCGTCGGAAGGCTTCACGCGCCGGTGGCCGAATGTGATCAAGATGTCGGCGGAAGTAGTGGAACGCGTGGATGCGTTGTGGAAGCGCGCGGGCTTGGACCGCCGGTAGAAGCTGACCTGCCCGATTACGCTAATAGGGCCTACTCGATAGGCCGCCAGCACCGGTTATCACGCGCAAGCATCTCATCGGCGCATCGTGGGCCATCGGTGCCGGCGGCGTAATTCGGAAAATTTTTCGGGGTTTCTGAACCCCACGCATCGAGAATGGGTTGAACCACGCGCCATCCGGCTTCGATATTGTCGGCCCGCTGAAAGAGAGTGGCATCTCCAATCATTACGTCGTAGATCAGCGTTTCGTAGCCCGTTTCGGGAGCGGTCCCGAAGTAATCCGCATATTTGAAATCCATGCGGACGTCGCCGAGCTCCATGACCGGACCAGGAATCTTGGCGCCGAACTCCAGCGCGATCCCTTCGTCCGGTTGGATGCGCAGCAGCAACCAATTTGGCTCGGGGGTATGCGCCGGCGTGTTGCGAATGAAGGTAGCCGGTACTTCTTTAAACCTGATCGCGATTGCTGTCTTGCGCTTGGTCAGCCGTTTCCCCGTACGGATATAGAAGGGCACACCGGACCAGCGCCAATTCTCAATGAGGAGTTTGAGCGCAACATAGGTCTCAACGGGTGATCGGGGCGAGACATCCGGCTCCTGGCGATAACCGTCATATTGGCCGCGAACCGCCATGCAATTTACCTCCTGCGGCTCGCAGACGTGAATTGCTTCTATCACTTTGGCCTTCTCCGATCGAACCGCATCGGCAGTAAACGAATTGGGCGCTTCCATCGCCGTCATGGCCACCAGCTGGAAGACGTGATTCGGCACCATGTCGCGGAGGGCGCCAGTGTTTTCGTAAAATTTCCCGCGCCGTTCTACGCCGACGGTTTCGGCTACCGTGATCTGAACATGGTCGACGCGATCACGATTCCAGATAGGCTCGAAGAGGCCATTCGCGAAGCGGAACATCATGATGTTCTGGACCGTCTCCTTCCCCAGGAAGTGATCGATGCGGTAGATCTGATTCTCATTGAGGACAGCGAGAATTCTCTTGTTCAGGGCCTGGGCGGAAGGGAGATCGTGGCCGAAGGGTTTCTCGACAACCACGCGGCGCCAATAGCCGTCTCTTTCGCAGCCCAGCTCGCTTTGCCCGAGATGTTCGATCACTGGCGCGAAAAATCGATCTGCGACTGCTAAGTAGAAGAGGTAATTCCCGGCGCACCCGTGTTTCGCATCCACCGCGGCTAACTTCGATTTCAGCTTTTCATACGCTGCTGGATCGTTGAGGTCACCCTGAAGGTAAGACATGCGGCTGATCAGCCAGTTCCAGACGTCGGGATTGACTTGCCCGTCTTTTGCCCCACCCTTGACGAACTCTTCAGTCATTCCAGCTAGAGATTTGTGCCAGGTGTCGTCGCTCTGCTCGGCCAAATCGACGCCCGTGATCGCGAAGGACTCCGGAAGGAGCTTCGCGCACGCGAGGTTATAGAGGGCCGGAACAACTAACCTTTTCGTCAGGTCACCTGCGGCTCCGAATATGAGCATCGAGCATGGTCCCGCGGGTCTAGCGCCGCTCGCCTTTTGGTGTGGCATTGTTTCTATTCTCGCGTGCGCACCGGCGCGGCGGATGACAATAGTATGGGAGTAGTAATGAGCATAGGCGAACAGCTCGCGTTTTTATTCATTCTGGCGCTTCCGATTGCATCCATTGCCTGGACCATCACTCATGAGGAAGTGTTTCGAGAGCCGCGCGAGTGGTGCAAGCAAAGGAGCGAGGCCTGCAATCGGCTACTGCAGCGTAAGTTTTTTTATCTCTTCACGTGCGAGTACTGCTTCAGCCATTACGTCGCGGTCATTTTCCTTTTCATAACTCACTTCAAGCTGCTCTACACGGATTGGCGAGGTTATCTAATCTCGTGGTTCGCTCTGGTGTGGGTGGCAAATGTGTATATGAACCTCTACTCGCACGTGCGGCTGGACATCAAACGCGAGCGAGTGCAAATCGCCGTGCACGAGAAGACCATTGCGGAAGCTGACGGGGCGGCACAGGAGCAGCGCGAGGATGGAGCATTGCTGGGCCCGGAGGGCAGCCCTGCACGCGGCGCCGCAGCCGGCCGAAGCTCAGCGATTGCCAAGTAGATTACGCCGATCTTCGGGAGTGAGCTGGTCGTATAACTCCGTGAAAACTGCGTTAGTCCAGCCGAACCCGGCTTGATTGGCGCTATATCCGAAATGGATATTCCCCGCGACATTGGAGCCGCCGGATACGACGTCATACTTCTCCACAATGAATCCTTGCCGCGAGAACTCGCGGCGAACCAACGACAGAAATTCCATCGAGATTCGCTCGGCGTCTTCGCGATACCCATAACGCCGAAGTCCTTCGACGGCGATCATCTGAAGCGGCGCCCACCCAAAGGGAGAATCCCACTGATTCCCGCTCACATGCGTGCTGGTTTGCAAACCGCCCACCTTCTCGAAGAGCGGCAGATTTTTCTCCACGCGGGCAGCATAGTCCTTGGTCGCGAAACCCGCCCAGAGCGGATACAAGGTAGTGAGGAACGGATAATGGCGCACGCGCTTGTTCACGAAATCGTAGTCGTAATACAAGCCGTCCTTCTGGTCCCACATAAGACGGTTGACGCGTTCGGCCCGGGCTTCGGCACGCTTGCGCCATGTGCCGGCATCGCGAGTCCGGCCGAGGGTTTCCAGAATCTCCGCCGTTTGGGTTTCCATGAGGTATAGAAGAGAGTTCAAGCAGACTGGATCGTAATGGATGATGTCGATATTAAATGGCCCGAACCGATTCGAGGGATCGAAGCCCGATTCGCGCATGGATCGGTCGCCCTTGTAGAAAAGGGGCGTGAGCTGGTCCGTCGCGCGGTCATAATACTGACTCACATCGTAATCGCCGATCTGATGTGTTTTGAAGTACTCCTTCACGAGCTCGTAATGCGTTCTGCCCTGCGCGTCGCGCTCCGCTGAAACCACTTCTGGGGCAGGACCCTCGCCCATATCGTAATAGCGGGACAGGCCTGTTTCAGGCGTGAGGTGAGGCTCGGTGGCCCAAATGCGATAGTATTTCTCGATTTCGGGTTCCGCGTCCTCCAGCCATTTACGGTCTTTCGTTTTCTTGTAGACCCCTAAAACCATCTGCGTCAGAAACGGAGGCTGCGAGCGCGAGAGATAATAGGTGCGATTTGCGTTCAGGACCTTACCGTAATTTTTCACTTCATACAAGAAGTTGTCCGCCATATCTTTGGCGAAATTCAGCTCATCATCCCGAAGCAAACCGACCTGAATAAAAAAGCTGTCCCACCCGTACATTTCGTTAAAGCGGCCCCCCGGGACAACATAGGGGCGGGGGAGATAAAGAAGGCCCTGTTCGCGAAGAGAATCCAAATCTTCCGGTAGCTGACGAATATCGATAGCTTTGAAGCCCTCCGCAGGCATTTCACGGCGCAAGCCTTCCTCGACAAGCTGGAGATCGTCGCTACGAGGGACGTAAACGGGCCAACGGCCATCGGGATCAGGATGAAATTTGGGATCGACCGCGGCTTTCGCGAGGTTCTTGTTCGAACGAGTCAGAACCGTCCAGGTTTGCTTGATGTACTCGAGAATCGATGGGCTCTGAGTTTGTGCCGCGGCGGAGATGAGCAGGGCCGCAACGAGGATAAGCAAGGCTCCTTGGGTTCGGGCTTTTCCAGGCTGGTTCAATTGTGCCTCCGTGTCTGATCTAATTTACCCCACGATTTTCGTTCAAGTTTTGGCCCTGGAGGTGTCAAACGTCAGGGATCGATGATTCGGACGTGCAACAATTGCGGCGCGAAGAACCGGGTTTCCGTTAAGCATCTGGCAGACACCGGACGTTGCGGGTCCTGTAAGGCCCCGCTGTCGCCTGCTGCGGAGCCGATCGAAGCAGATGCGTCCTCTTTTGACGAAATCGTTCGAGAGGCACGTGTCCCGGTGATGGTGGATTTCTGGGCGTCCTGGTGCGGGCCGTGCCGTGCAGCCGCTCCTGAGGTTCAGGCGCTGGCTCGAGAAATGGCGGGCAGGGCGCTAATTCTGAAGGTTGACACCGAGGCGCATCCGGAGATCGCAGCGCGCTTCCGCGTCCAGAGTATCCCGAATTTTGTGGTGTTTCGAAATGGCGAGATAGTCTTCCAACAGCCGGGCCTGGCGAGGCGTGAGCAGATGCGAAGCTGGCTGGAAATGGCAGGAGGGCGAGCGGCCTGATGCCGAGGTGCGCGGATATGCCTGAATATCTGATACGTTTGAGTCACGGCACGAGATTTTTCGATAGGAGCGATAACGATGACAAAGCTTGAATCATTGAAGAAGTACAGCGTTGTGGTGGCGGATACCGGCGATATTGAGGCGATCGCCCGACTTAAGCCTCAGGACGCGACCACCAATCCTTCACTGCTCTATAGCGCCGCTCAGAAACCTGAGTATCACCATCTGGTTGAGGCAGCGGTTGAGCACGCGGATGAGGAGGGCGGCGACGAAAAAGCGCAGGCCGAAGCCTTCATGGACAAGCTGTTTGTCAGCTTCGGAACGGAGATTCTCAAGGTTGTCCCAGGGCGCGTCTCGACAGAAGTAGACGCCGGGTTGAGCTTTGATACGGAAGCAACGCTGGCCAAAGCCCGGCATCTGATTCAGTTGTATGAAGACGAAGGCACTAAACGAGAACGCGTTCTGATCAAGATCGCAAGTACTTGGGAAGGCATTCGCGCCGCTGAAAAACTGGAGCGCGAGGGCATCCATTGCAATCTGACGCTGCTGTTCAGCTTCGCCCAGGCGGTGGCCTGCGCGGAGGCGGGGGTGACGCTCATCTCTCCCTTTGTCGGTCGAATTTACGATTGGTACAAGAAGGAAGGCGGCGGCGCCGACATACCCATCGACAAAGATCCGGGAGTGGCGTCCGTTACGCGCATTTACAATTACTTCAAGAAATTCGGATACAAGACGCAGGTGATGGGCGCGAGTTTCCGGAAAGTGGAACAAATTGAACGGCTAGCTGGATGCGATTTGCTGACGATTAGTCCTGACCTGTTGGAGAAGATGGCGGAGACCGACGGTGAGATTAAGCCCGGGTTGACGCCCGAAGCTGCCAAGGCCAGCGAGGGAGAGCGGATCCATCTAGACGAGAAGAAGTTCCGCTGGATGCATAACGAGGACCCGATGGCGACGGATAAGCTGGCGGAAGGAATCCGCAAGTTTTACGCGGATGCGCGGAAGCTGGAACAGTACGCGCGGAGTCAGGTGCGGGAGAAAGTGGGCGCGTAAAGGTAGGGCGCGAAAGGTAGGGGGCGTAAAGGTAGGTAAAGGTAGGGTAAAGGTAGGGTAAAGGTAGGGGGTAAAGGTAGGGACAGTCCACCTGTTCACCAGATTTCAAGCTGACATTGACAGGCGTCCGGGCAAGGCGACGGGCGATCGCGGTCGCCCTCCCTTTTGTCGCTCCAGCCTCCTGCCTAGCCGCCGTTCCAAATCGGCAGTAAACTCGAAGGAGCCGAGTGGTCGGCCGGTATAGGTTGCCCGGCGCAGCGATGCCGAGTCTGGCTGCTCGGCACGCAAGACGGCCGCCCATTCCGCTGGCGTCCAACGAAGGTTCCACCATTCGAGATCCAAAACGCCGCTCGGATCCCGCCGTGCTCCGATGTGAGACGCCGCGCTGGACCACTTGAATTCGCTGGCCGCAGTCGCCAAGCCGGCCCGCACGGGATTCAGCTCGATATAATCCAGAACGCTCGCTGCTGCCGAATCGTCGACCGGGCAAGAATAGAAGCGATTCTGCCAGAGATGGCCGCTTCGGCACTGCTCGGCATTCGCATACTGCGCAAATCGCCCATGTGCATACCGGAACGTTGCCGCCAACGACTCTGGGCCTTCCGGAACGGCCAGGATGTGCACGTGATTGGTCATCAGGCAATAGCCTGCGATTCGCAAGCCATACCGCTGGGCATGTTCTTTAAGAAGACGCAGATATACTTTGCGGGATTTGTCTGACGTGAAGACGTCTTGGCGAGCAATACCGCGTTGGGTCACGTGGTGCGCCACGCCGACGGCTACCACTCGGGCCATGCGAGACATTCTTGAGTTAAGTGAAGCTCAGGTTGGAACTTCTCTACAAATGTGGTGAACAGGTGGACTGTCCCTACGTTTGGGACGCTCTACGTTTGGGACGACACGGCTCGCAGCCAGATCGCCACAGCTACCGCGCCGGGGTCTGGATGACCGATTACTCTTTCGCCCAGGTAGCTCGAGCGGCCTCGCCTAGGCATCATTTGCGCGGTTGCGGCGGCACCCGCTTCGGCGGCGCGGACGGCGGCATCGAGAGCCTGGGTTGTAGGTTTCGAGTCCAAACCTTCGCTGAACGTGTTCGCGAACGGCAGCAGGGCATCGAGCATAGTGCGGTCACCGGCGTTCGCCCCACCCAGTTCGCTTATGGCATCGCAGGCCTCGAGAGAAGCTTGCGCCCATGCTCTTGGATCGTCCATGTTGCGTGCCCGTAGGGACGCCGCAGCCCTCAGCAGCGCGACGGCATAGAAAGCTCCGGAGGAGCCTCCCACAGTTTGCTGGAGCGTGTGCGCAGCGCTGTTTAACGCATCAGCAGGGTTCAAGAGCTGGGTCTCTTCGACAGCCCTGGCGCCGCGCGCCAGATTGATTCCCAGATCTCCATCACCCACTACGCGATCTAATTCGGTGAGACGGGAATCGGCTTCAATGAGGGCACGACAGGCGGCCTGAATCGCGCGTTGCAGCTTATTAGGCGGTTGGTAGGGCCAGTCCTGGGCAGGAACCGGCCGAAGTTGTGCACCGGCAATGATTCGGTCCTGTGC
>JBAUUG010000385.1:0-2620 GCA_049582585.1 Bryobacteraceae bacterium
CCGCGCCGTGAGCCAGTAATTCTTTCTCGCGATCGAGAACCTTCCGCGCCAACTCCTGCTGGTCCCGCGCTTTCTTGTACGTCGCTACTGCGTTTGTGATATCCGGACTCGCCACATAGAGCAGCGCATCCCCCGCCTTCACATGCGATCCATAGTCAACGAGAATGCGAGTAATGGGGCCGCTTACCTGTGTGATCGCTTGGGTGGTGTGATCCTCATCCCAATCGACGGTGCCGGTGGTTTCAACATTGATCTGCCAGGTGCTGCTCTGAACTGGACCAATACGCAGATGCCGAAGCTGCTCCTGCGACACGGTAAAGAGGCTGGCCTTCGTCGATTGGGCTTCGCTCGGAAGATTACTTTCAGGGGTATTGCCGGGTCCGCAATCCTCTTGAACCAAGGTCAACAGGAGCATCACCACGCAACCCGACACGGCGCGGCCGACCTTCGCCCAGCCACTCATGCCAGTACTGTCGTCTCGGGATCCAATTGGGTTAGCTCGCTCCCGATCATATATCGAAGAGTTCTGAAAAGATGCAATGCCCAGATATAGCGCAGTCGTTGCGAGGCCGATGATTTCGCTGCGGGTCCGCTCCGACTGCTGCCGCCCTACGATGGGATTTGTCTTCTAGATTCCCGTCCTTCCTCTTACAGTGTGACCGGCGACAAAGACTTGCTAGATCTCATGCAGTACGCCGGGGCCCGCATTCTGAAACCTAGTGAGTTCTTTTAGTTTTACAAGCGCAACAGGTTTCGGTAGAGCACCATATTTTGCACTGCTACTATCCATGCTCGCATGCAAGTGATCCGGCTGGCGATTATGGCAGAAATCTCAGCATGGGCGAATCGAAGTGGTCAGCGCAATGGCCGACCGCTCCGAAAACTGTGTTCAGAGTTTCCGGCTAGCGGAGTTTGCTTCCGATTTATCAGCGCCCGAAGCGGCAGGCACACGGTGCCGTTCGCGTCTTTTCTGTTTAACAGCGAACTCGGCGTCAGCTGATTAGCAATCTTTTCGGTGTTGACGCTGTATGGTTTGGCTGCTGCTTCGAGCGGTTCGAGTGCCGTACTGGAGTAGGTGTCCGTTGCCGCTTCAAATAATGAGATCTCGACAATGTCGTTGGAATAGCCAATGTAGATCGTCGTGAATTGCCACTTAGTGCACACGCCTGTCCAGAGCTCGAAAAAATGCTTCTCGAATATGAGGACGGAAGAATTAGTCAGAGGAGTGGCCCAAATTGGCCCAACTCGGCCGAATTTACAGAACCGGAGGATCTCGTGACCGCGCTGGGCAGCTTCAGTGGATTCAACAGTTCACGGGATTGTCCGACCTGAGACATAGGTAACAGAACGTTCCGAAGACGTAGGTTACACTTTTGGCCTTTTAGGAAGGCGGAAGTGGGATGCCATGGAAGGAAAGTTCTGTGATGGACGAACGAATACGCTTTGTGATTCGGTTGAAGGACGGCGAGAGCATGGCTTGTCTATGCCGCGAATTTGGGATCTCCCGGAAGACGGGATACAAGATCGTGGACCGCTATGCGGAATGCGGACTGGAGGGGCTCACGGATCGTGCGCGGCGCCCCCACCGGTACGCGAACCAGCTTCCGGAACAGCTGGAAGCGGCGATCGTCGCGGCCAAGCGCGAGAAGCCGAGTTGGGGCGCGCGCAAGATCCGTGAACGCCTGCTGCGGCGAACTGCCGCACGAAGTAAAAGTGCCCGCCTGCAGCACCATCCACGCGATCCTGGATCGGCATGGGCTGGTGATCCGCGCCAAGCGCACCAGGACGCACACGGAAGGCACCCCGCTTTCCTCTGGCGCCAATCCGAACGCGCTGTGGTGCACCGACTATAAGGGCGAGTTCATGCTGGGCAATAAGCGCTATTGCTATCCGCTGACCGTTACCGACCATGCTTCGCGCTATGTGCTGCTGTGTGAGGCCATGGAATCCAATCAGGAACAGTTGGCTTTTACCGCGTTTGAGCGCCTCTTCCAGGAGCGAGGTCTACCGCAAGCCATCTGCTCCGATAACGGC
Source organism: Bryobacteraceae bacterium (assembly GCA_049582585.1). Classification (GTDB taxonomy): domain Bacteria; phylum Acidobacteriota; class Terriglobia; order Bryobacterales; family Bryobacteraceae; genus Bog-105. The sequence continues at coordinate 2,035 of JBAUUG010000385.1, forward strand.
GTTCCTTTCGCTTCGCCCAATGGCCTGTTTAATCTCTCGAACCTATCCGTCTGGTGGCTGCGCCTGGGCATCAGCATTGAACGCATCCGGCCCGGTCATCCGCAACAGAACGGCCGGCATGAGCGCATGCACCTGACGCTCAAGAAAGAAGCCACCCGGCCAGCTGGCGCGAACATCCTGCAACAGCAAGCCAAGTTTGATGCCTTCCTGGAAGAGTTCAACAACGAGCGCCCGCATGAGGCGCTCGACATGAAATGCCCGGCTGAACTCTATACGGCTTCTGCGACGCCGTACCGCGGCATCGGCGAGCCGCACTACCCGTTTCACGACAAGACCGTCGTCGTCACCAACTGCGGCCGGCTTTGCCTGTATCGGAAAAAAATCAACTTAAGCACCTGCCTGGCCGGCCAGGCAGTCGGTATCAAGGAAGTAGATGACGGCATCTGGCTCGTCAGCTTCATGCATTACGATCTCGGCTATATCGACCTGGAGGAGAAAACTTTGCAGCCCATCGAAAATCCGTTCGGGCCAAAAGTGTTACCCATGTCTTAAGAACAATCTGTTACCTATGTGTCCGCTCCGGACA